>NZ_JBGUES010000049.1:0-13708 GCF_041821165.1 Poseidonibacter sp.
TATTCCATTTGTTCTTGAGATACAAATTGTCCTGCACTATTACATAGTAAATTTACAATCTCTTTTTCTTTTGATGTAAGTTTGATGGGATCACTACCATAGTATAATGTACTTGATTCTTTATCATATAAGTACCCATATTTTAATTGAATAGTCCTAGATTTATTTTCATTATTTATTGATAATTGATGTTCTAACGTTTTATTAATCTTTGTAATTGCATTAAGTTTCTGTGTATTTTTATTATCTATTTCAGATTTAGATAACGCCATTTCTATAGCTGCATGTAATGCTTGCTTCTTGTATGGTTTTATGATATATCCATATTGAGATGTTTTTGATGCTTCTCTTATTGTAATACTTTCTGAATTAGCTGTAAGAAATATTATAGGAACTTGAGGAATAATATGTTTTAGTTCTAACGCTAAATCAATTCCCGTAGCTGGTCCTTTTAAATAAATATCCATTAAAATTAAATCAGGAACAACCTTTGTTTCTATAAGTTTTAATGCTCTACATCTATTCGGAACTATACCACAACAGTCATAATCTAGCTCTTTTAAAATCTCTTTTAAATTCATTGCTATTATTGTTTCATCTTCTACAATTAAAATTTTTATTTTACTCATAATTTTCTTCTTTTTTAGGAAATTCTATATTACATTCTAAACCATTGTTATTTTTAAATTCAATTTTACCATCAAGTTGGTCCTCAACAATTGAAAAAATAAGTTGCGTTCCAATTGAATCAGAACATTCTATATTATCAATAAAGGTGATTTCATCACCATTATCTTTCAATTTGAATTCGATTAAATCATTATTTGTTTTAATATCAATTGATAATTTATTATCTCTATCTTCTTTAAAAGCATACTTTAACGAATTTACACATAATTCATGAAGAATCATTCCAAGCTGAATACATCTATTTGTAGAAAATGTTAAATTTTCTACATTTAAATCAATTGTTAAATGAGTATTAGTTGAACAATATAAATCCCTTATATCTTCAACTAACCTTTTAATATATTGAGAAACATTTATATAAGCCAAGTTTTCGCCTAAATATAAGAATTCATGTACTAATGCCATTGTATGAATTCTACTTCTACTTTGTTGTAATATGTAGATCATATCTTTATCTTTTGTTCTTCTTTCTTGCATATTTAGTAAAGAAGAAATGATTTGCATATTATTTTTAACTCTGTGATGAATTTCTTTTAATAAAATATCTTTTTCTGTTATAGATTTTTGTAACTCTTGATTCATCTTAGTAATTTCCATTTTAGCTGCTAATCTATTAGTAACGTCTCTACCAAAAGCACATATATATTCTGTACCTTTATAATTAAAGCTATGACCAGATACTTCAACAGGAAATAAAGTCCCATCTTTTTTTATTTGTGTTGTTTCTAATCTCCAATCTTGAGTGTTCTTAATTTCTTTCATACATTTAGCTGCACTTACTCTATTGAAATTTGGATCCATTTTTTCTAAATACATACCAATAAATTCACTTTGGGTATAACCTAATTTATCACAAGCTGCATCATTAGCATATATTATTTTTGCATCAAGTGTAAACCAATATATTGAATCAACAGAGTTATTAAGTGCAAATTCATATGGCATTAATTTTTCTTGATCTTCGTTTTTTAACTCTTTATATGATTTGTCAATTTTAGTTATAACTTTTTGCATATGTCTTAACATTAAAAAAAGTAACAAACTTGTTAACATTAAAAATATCACTCCAAAAGTTAGTGATTCATTGTAAGCGGGGTTATGTATAAAAAATATTTTTATTAATTGATCTAAAAATATGATTCCAACTGCTCCTACAATAATATATGTTATTGAGAATTTTTCTGGAATAGATTGATTATTAAAAATATATTTTTTTAAAGAACTCATTTTTCTCCTTTTTGCAAGTTCAAAAAATTATATCATAAATCTTTTTTTTAATTTAACATTGCGATAATTTTGCGATTCTTTTTCATTAAACTTCAATTGGAACTAAAATTTGATGATTGGATAAGGTAATAACAATGGGTGAATTAGCAACAACTCAAAAAAAATATGTGCATGTAACAGATGTTAAAAAAAATGGACTGGTTGAGTTTGATTTTGCTGTTGATGATCCATGTATGTATGTTGAACTTGCTTTACCAAAAAAGCAATTTGATGAATTTTGTCAAAAAAATAAAGTTACTTATTTAACTAGAGAAGAAGAGATTGCCGTTGAAAATGACAAGTATAAATGGCGATATGGTGTAATTGGTACTTTAACTAAATAAAAGGAGTTTATAAAAATGTCTATAGATATAAAAAGTGTAAATATTAAACCAAAAAGAGAAACTTTTGGACATGTTGCAAGAAGAATTGGTGAAGGTAAAATGGCTTCAAGATATGAAGAAGCTACATATGATATTCAACCTACAGCTAACTTTCATTATAGACCACTGTCTAACCCAAATTATGAGTTATATGATGTTAGAAAAACAGCATTAAAAATGGAAGATTGGTATAAATTTTTAGATCCAAGACAATTTCATTATGCTTCATATGTTAGTGCAAGAGCTAAACAACAAGAAGTTGCAGATCAAAATTTCATTTTTGTTGAAAAAAGAAATATGTTAGATGTTATGCCTACTGATGTTAAAAACTTAATTTTAGAGTTTGTATTACCAATTAGACACTATGAATGGGGTGCAAATTTAAATAATTTACAACTTGTTTCAGAAGGTTATGGAGCTGCGTTTACATCTGCTGCAATGTTTCATGCAGAAGATAGAATAGGTACAGCACAATATATTACAAGAATTGGTTTATTATTAAGTGATAATGATACAACAATACTTGATGACTCAAAAGAGACATGGTTAAATAACCCTATATTCCAACCTTTAAGAAAAGCAATGGAAGACTCTTTTGTATTAAAAGATTGGTTTGAATTACATATTTCACAAAATATTGTATTTGATGCATTTGTTCATTCATTATTCTTTAATGTTCTTGATCAAGAATTAAATAAAAAAGGTGGTTCTGCACAATCTTTAATGACTGAGTTTATTACTTCATGGAGTGAAGAGTGTGAAAGATGGTTAGATTCTACTATTAAAGTTGCAGCTAGTGAATCTGAAGAGAATAAACAATTAGTAAATGACTGGTGTAAAAAATATATTGATATTGCTTTTGATGCTGTATCACCATTAGCGCAAAATATTGTTGAAAATAGTGATGAAGTTATGAATAATATTAAAGATGAATTAGTTACAAGATTAAATAAAAATGGTTTAAACCTATAGGAGATATTGATGTCAAAAGTATTTTTAGCATTACAAGCAGTTGAAGAATCAAGATTAATTGTAGAAGCAATTTTAGAAGATAATCCAAACGCAGAAGTTGAAAACGAATCAGCAATGGTTAGAATTTCATGTGAAGGTAAACTTGTAGTAAAAGCAGAAACAGTATCAGAAAAAATCGGTAGAGACTGGGATCCACAAGAGTTACAATTAGTTTTAATTACATTAGCAGGTAATGTTGATGAAGATTATGATCATTTTACAATTTATTGGGAAAATTAGGAGGATATTATCATGACTATGAACACAAAAGTAAGAAAAAAACGTCTAAATATGAAAGACAAATACAAGGCTAATACTAGACTTGGTTGGGATACAACATATCAAGATATGGATGATGTTTTTCCAAAAGATAAATTTGAAGGTATTAAAATTCACGATTGGGAAGCGTGGGAAGATCCATTTAGAATGACTATGGATGCATACTGGAAATACCAAGGTGAAAAAGATAAAAAACTTTATGCAATTATTGATGCTTTTGCTCAAAATAATGGACAAAAAAATATTACTGATGCAAGATATGTATCTGCATTAAAACTATTTTTAACAGGTGTTTCACCATTAGAGTACCAAGCACACAGAGGTTTTGCTGATGTTGCAAGAAACTTTAGAGGGGATGGTCCAAGAGTTGCTTGTCAAATGCAAGCAATTGATGAATTAAGACACGTTCAAACACAAATTCATACTTTAAGTCATTATAATAAACACTTTAATGGTTTCTCTGAGTTTGCTCATTGGCATGATAGAGTTTGGTATTTATCTGTTCCTAAATCATTCTTTGATGATGCAAGAACTGCAGGTCCATTTGAGTTTATGATTGCGATTGGTTTTTCATTTGAGTATGTTTTAACAAACTTACTTTTTGTTCCATTTATGAGTGGAGCTGCATTTAATGGTGATATGGCAACAGTTACATTTGGGTTCTCAGCTCAAAGTGATGAAGCTAGACATATGACTTTAGGTCTTCAAGCTATTAAATTTATGTTAGAGCAAGACCCAGATAATGTTCCAATTGTTCAAAAATGGATTGATAAATGGACATGGAGAGGATATAAAGTTCTTGGACTTGTATCAATGATGATGGATTATATGTTACCTGAATCTCCACAATCTTGGAAAGAAGCATGGGAATTATATTTTGAAGAAAATACAGTTGCTCTATTTAAAGATTTAGAAAGATATGGTATTAAAGTTCCTGATTGTGCTGGTACTGTAAGTGCTGAAAAAGATCATTTATCTCATCAAATTTGGATGACATTCTATACTCATGCAGCGGCAGCTCCTTTTCACACTTGGTTACCAGATGAGAAAAAAATGGATTGGCTAAGTGAAAAATATCCAGATACATTTGATAAATATTACAGACCTGTATATGAACATTGGGGAAAATTAGAAAAAGAGGGTAAAAGATATTATTCTGAAATGCTTCCACAATTATGTCAGACATGTCAGATTCCAATGTTATATACAGAAGTTGGAAAAGGTGAACCAACACAAATTGTACATAGACAAACTATTTATAATGATGAGAGATTCCATTTCTGTTCAGATCATTGTAAAGATATATTTGAAAATGAACCAGAAAAATATACTCAATCATGGTTACCAGTTCATCAAATATTCCAAGGTAATTGTGGTGGAGCAACGTTACCTGATGTATTAAAATGGTATAAAGTTGAAAATGGCGTGGATAACTTAGACTATGTTGGCTCACCTGATGAGAAAACATGGAAAGAATGGAAAGGAGAAGAATAATGGCAGTTGTAGCAAAAACAGAATATCCAGCAATTATGATGGATAGTGTTGATAAATTTCATGGTAATCAATTAGTATATATAGGTTGGGATAAACATAGGTTAATAAACTCAGCTATGACCTTCCCTTTGCCTCCTTCTATGCCATTTGGTGCATTAGTTAGTGAAGTCATTCCCACGTGTTTCAAAGATCATCCAGATTTTGAAAAAGCAGACTTAAGTGATAGTTCGGTTATTTGGAGATTAAATGGTGAAGAATTCACACCAGATTTTGAACAATCGTTGATAGATAATGGTATTGATCATAAATCTTTAATAAGATTTGAAACTCCAAATCTAACAGGAATTAATGGAGTTGGAATTTGAGTTATGAAGTTGAAATCGAACCAACTGGTGATGTAATAACAGTAGAGGATGGTCAAACTATCCTTGATGCTGCATTACGTCAAGGTGTTTATATACCTCATGCATGTTCACACGGGTTATGTGGAACATGTAAGGTAGAGATTTTAGAAGGAGAAGTTGACTACGGTGCAGCTTCACCTTTTGCTTTAATGGATATGGAAAAAGATGAAGGTAAATGTTTAGCTTGTACAGCAACTCCAATGGAAAACTGTGCAATTGAAGCAGATATTGATCAAGATCCAGATGCAAGAACTATTCCTGTAAAAGATTTTATGGGTACAGTTGTTGAAATTAAAGAATTAACACCTCGAATTAAAGGTATTTTTATAGAACTTGATGAAGAGATAGAATTCCAAGCAGGTCAGTACATTCAGTATTATGTTCCAGGTTTTGAAGAACCAAGAGCATTCTCTTTATGTAATTCATCAAATAATAAAAAAATAGTAGAATTAAATATTGCTTTAGTACCTGATGGCGAAGCAACACCTTGGATACATAAAAATGTAAAAATTGGGGCTAGAAGAAAAATAGCAGGACCATATGGAAGATTTTTTGTAAGAGAATCAGCAAATAAACCTATGATATTTTTTGCAGGTGGTTCAGGATTATCAAGTCCGAAATCAATGATTTTAGAACAACTTGAAAACGGTTCTAAAGAAAAAATTGTTTTATTCCATGGTGCAAGAAACGAAGAAGAGTTATATTATTCAGATTTATTTAGAGATTTAGACTCAAAATATGAAAATTTCACTTATGTACCTGTTTTATCTGATAAAGATATTAAAGGTTGGAATGGTGAAGTAGGATTTGTTAATGATGTTGCATCAAAAATGTTTGACGCAGATTTCTCTGGAAATAAAGCATACTTATGTGGTCCTCCACCTATGATTGATGCTTGTATTACTACATTAATGAGAGGAAGACTTTATGAAAAAGATATTTATACTGAAAAATTCTTTTCTAAAGCTGACTTAAACGATACTACACAGCGTTCACCGCTATTTAAATCTATCTAATTCAAAGCTAAATACTCTTTATGTATTTAGCTTTTCTACTTTCTACAAAGCCCAAAATACCTATATATTTATTATAAAATTGCGATAATTGCGATTTTTCTGCGAATTTTTTCTACTATAGTATTCATAGTAAAAGTATGATTTATAATTTATTTTATATAAATTATGACTTATATATTTTAAAGGATTTACTAATGAATAGTTCAAAATATCAACTTAAAATGGTAGGGCTAAACAAAGTAATCACTGTTTGTGATGATAGTCATTTATTAGATTCAATGTCTAAAGGTGGAATTGAAATTGCACCTAATGGCTGTCATGGTGGTGGTTGTGGTGTATGTAAAATCAAAATTCTTAAAGGTGAAGTAAAAACACTTTGCATGAGTAAGAAATATATAACTGAAGATGAAAAAAATGATGGTTATTCACTTGCTTGTAGAGCTTTTCCTTTAACTGATATAGAGTTTGAATTTATTGGAAAACCAATTTGTAAAGTTAATAAAAAAAAGAAATACGGATTCGTATAAATAATAAGGAGTATATAGTGGGAATTATTAGAATTGGACATATTAATATTAATGCTATTGATATTGAAGTAGCAAAGAAATATTATACAAAAGTTATGGATATGAGAATTACTCATGAAGATGAGGATGGAAAAGTATATCTTAAATGTTGGGATGAATGGGATAAATATTCTGTTATTTTAACACCAAATGATAAAGCAGGTATGAATAATATTGCCTATAAAGTTGCTAAGGATTCTGATTTAGATGATTTAAAAACTAAATTGAAAAATTATGGTGTAGATGTTAGAGAAAAAATGGAAGGTGATATTCCTTTCTGTGGTAGAGCATTAGAATTTAACTTACCATCTGGTCATGAAATGATTCTATATGCACAAAAAGAATTTATTGGAAAAGATGTTGGTGTTACTAATCCAGAGCCATGGCCAGATGGATTAACTGGTGTAGGAGCACATTGGTTAGATCATGCTTTACTTATGTGTGAATTAAATCCAGAAGCTGGAATTAATAAAGTTGCTGAAAATACTAAACTTTGTGAAGAAGTATTTGACATGAAACTTGCTGAACAAGTAATGGTTGGTCCTAATGGTGATGTCCAACTTGCAACTTGGTTAAGTGCTGGAAATACTCCGCATGATATAGCATTTGTAGGTGGTCCAGAAATGGGACTTCATCACTTTGCATTCTTTTTAGATGATTGGGCAGATATTTTAAAAGCTGCAGATGTATTATCTAAAAATGATGTAAAAGTTGATGTTACTCCTCAAAGACATGGAATTACAAGAGGAAATACAATTTATTTCTTTGACCCATCAGGAAATAGAAATGAGACTTTTGCAGGACTTGGTTATTTAGTTCAACCAGATATGCCTACAGTAACATGGACAGAAGATAAGCTATGGAAAGGAATTTTTTATCATACTAATCAACCAGTTGAATCATTTACTAATGTATACACATAGGATTAAATTTGATTACTAATATCAGTAAAAATATTAATTACAAAGCAGCTTTAGCTGCTTGTAGGGCAGCTGTAGAAAAAGCAATTGAATTGAACATAAAAATAAATGTAAGTGTAGTTGATAGTTCAGGACTAGAACTAGCTTTTTTAAGAATGAATGACTCTTTTATTCACTCAATAGATATTGCTAAAGATAAAGCATATACAAGTGCTAGTTTTGGGTTTCCAACTGGTCAATGGACAGATATTTTTAAGGAAGCACCTCATTTAGAACAAGGTTTTTCAAATAGGGATAGATTAATACCTTTTGGTGGTGGTCTTCCAATATTTGAAGAAGATTTTAAAGTTGGAGCTATTGGTGTTTCTGGAGGAACAGAAGAAGAAGATATTACATGTGCAAAATTTGCAATTGAACAAATAGGATTTAAATAATGAACAAAGTACAACACTATATTAACGGTCAATTTATGGACTCACAATGTGGAGAGTTTTTTGATAACTTTAACCCAGCAAATGCTGAACTAATTGCTAAAGTAGCATTAGGTAGAGAACCAGAAGTAGATGCAGCAGTTGCGGCTGCAAAAGCAGCTTTAACTGGTGAGTGGGGACAAATGAAGCTAAACGATAGAATAGCTTTAATGTATGAAGTAGCAAATGAAATGGATAGAAGATTTGATGATTTCTTAGAAGCAGAATGTTTAGATACTGGAAAACCATACTCAATTGCAAGACATATAGATATTCCAAGAGGAGCTGCAAACTTTAAAGTATTCGCAGACACTATGAAATCTGTTGCTGATGAAGCATACAGAATGGATACTCCTGATGGAAAAATCGCAATGAATTATTCAATGAGAAAACCAAAAGGTGTAATTGCTGTTATTTCTCCTTGGAATTTACCATTATTATTAATGACTTGGAAAGTAGGTCCTGCATTAGCATGTGGAAATACTGTTGTTGTTAAACCATCACAAGTAACTCCTACAACTACATCATTACTTGGTGAAGTTATGTCTAAAGTTGGAATGCCAGCTGGTGCATATAATGTTGTTCAAGGTAAAGGTTCAATTACAGGTAATTTACTTACAGCTCATAAAGATATTGATGCAATTACATTTACAGGTGAAACAAAAACTGGTGAATTAATTATGAATGCTTGTTCTAAAGGTGTAAGAGATGTTTCTTTAGAGCTTGGTGGAAAAAATCCAGCTGTAATTTTTGCTGATTGTGATATTAAAAAAGCAGTTGCAGAAACTACAAGATCAGCATTTGCTAACTCTGGACAAGTTTGTTTAGGAACAGAAAGAGTTTATGTTCAAAGACCAATTTTTGATCAATTCTTAAAAGAGTTTAAAGCATCAGCGGAGAAATTAAAAGTTGGTGTTCATAATGATGAAACAGTTGATATGGGACCAGTTGTAAGTGCTGCTCATAGAGATAAAGTTTTAGAATTTTATGATATTGCTAAAAAAGAGGGTGCTAATGTTGTTTTAGGTGGTGGTGCTCCTAAAATGGAAGGTGAATTAAAAGATGGTTTCTGGGTTGAGCCAACTATCTGGACTGGACTTTCTGAAGATGCAACTGTTGTAAAAGAAGAAGTATTTGGACCTTGTTGTCACGTACAACCTTTTGATACAGAAGAAGAAGTTATTAAAATGGCAAATGATACACAATATGGTTTAGCTGCAACAGTATTTACTGAAAATTTAGATAAAGCTCATAGAGTTGCTTCGCAAATTGATGCTGGAATTGTTTGGGTTAATTCATGGTTCTTAAGAGACTTAAGAACTCCATTTGGTGGTATGAAAGGTTCAGGAATTGGAAGAGAAGGTGGTCACCACTCTTTAGAATTCTATACTGAACTTAAAAACGTTTGTATAAAAATGTAAGGTAATAAAATATTATGATGAATACAGAAAAAATTGAAAAATACGGTAATGAATTATATGAAGCCTTAAAAGGTAATTATTCAATTGAACCAATATCAAATAGAGAACCTGAATCAACTATTGAAGATGCTTATGCAATTCAACACCATTTTTTAAAAAGAAGAATGGAAGATGATGGTTCTAAAATCATTGGTAAAAAAATTGGAGTTACATCAAAGGTTGTTATGGACATGTTAGGTGTTCATCAACCTGACTTTGGATATTTATTATCTGATATGATTTATTCTGATGGTGACACTATTGATGTTACAAATGGAATGATTCAACCTAAAGCTGAGGGTGAAATTGCCTTTGTTTTAAAAGAAGATATCCAAGGACCAGGTGTTACAGCTGCTGATGTTATTAAAGCTACAAAATTTGTAATGCCATGTTTTGAAATTGTTGATTCAAGAATCAATAACTGGAAAATTAAAATACAAGATACAGTTGCTGATAATGCTTCTTGTGGATATATTGTATTTGGTGGACAAGCAGTTGATCCAAGAGATGTTGATTTAACAACTTGTGGAATTACATTAGAAAGAAATGGCGAATTATTACATACAGGTGCAGGAGCTGCTGCTCTTGGTAGTCCTGTAAATGCAGTAGTTTGGCTTGCTAATAAATTAGGTGAATTTGGAGTTGGTTTAAAAGCTGGAGAAGTTATTTTATCAGGTGCATTATGTGCTATGGTTGATATTAAACCAGGTGATAATATGACAGCTAGTATTGGTGGAATTGGTTCTGCTTCTATTAGATTTGAATAAAAAATAAGCAAGTCGTAGCTTTCTTTTGGATTTACCTCTTTAAGTAGAATTTATTTCTATTCTTAAAGAGGTAATAAAATAAAAAGGTCCGTTTAAACTTGGGACAATTTTAAGGATAAATTTATGAAAATTAATTGTGCATTAATTGGGTCTGGTAACATTGGTACAGACTTAATGTATAAACTTCAAAGAAGTGAAGTATTAAATCCATTATGGATGGTAGGAATTGATCCTGAATCTGATGGATTATTAAGAGCCGAAAAAGCAGGTATGAAAATAACAGCTGACGGTGTTGATGGTTTATTACCTTTTATTAAAGAAGATGGAGTAAAAATTGCATTTGATGCAACTTCTGCTTATGTTCATGGTGAAAATAATAGAAAATTAGCAGAACATGGAGTTCAAGTTATTGACTTAACACCAGCTGCAATTGGACCATTTTGTGTACCTTCTGTAAATATGGATGATTTATTATCTCAAAATACTCAAAATGTTAATCTTGTTACTTGTGGTGGACAAGCTACAATTCCTATGATTGCAGCAGTTTCTGCTGTTCAAGAAGTTGAGTATGCTGAAATTATTGCAACTGCTGCTTCTAAATCAGCAGGTCCTGGAACTCGTGCTAATATTGATGAATTTACTGAAACTACAAAACTTGGAATTGAACAAGTTGGTGGTGCTAAAAAAGGTAAAGCAATTATTATTTTAAATCCAGCAGAGCCACCTTTAATGATGAGAGATACAATTCATTGTTTAACAAGTGAAAAACCAGATGAAGAAGCTATTACTAAATCAATCCATGAAATGGTTGAAAAAATGAAAGAGTTTATTCCTGGATATACATTAAAAAATGGACCAGTATTTGATGGAAATAAAATTTCAATTTGGTTAGAGGTTGAAGGTTTAGGGGATTACTTACCAAAATATGCAGGTAATTTAGACATTATTACTGCTGCTGCTAGTAATATTGCTGAACAAATGGCCAAAAAAATACAAGGAGCATAAGAATGGATTTAAGAGGTAAAAAAATTACAATACATGATATGTCTTTAAGAGATGGTATGCACTCTGTTAGACATCAATTTACACTTGACCAAATGACAGCAATGTCAACTGCTATGGATCAAGCAGGTGTTCCTATGATTGAAGTAACTCATGGTGATGGACTTGGTGGTTCATCATTAAATTATGGTTATGGATTACATACAAATGAAGATTGGTTAGATGCAGTTGTTCCAAATATGACTAAAGCTAAAATTTCTGCTTTATTACTTCCTGGTATTGGAATTGTAAAAGATTTAGAAAGAGCTGTTGATCATGGTATCACTACAGTTAGAGTTGCAACTCATTGTACTGAAGCTGATTGTTCAGCTCAACACATTAAAGCAGCAGTAGGAATGAAACTTGATACTGTTGGTTTTTTAATGATGGCTCATATGGCTGATGAAAAAAGATTAGTTGAAGAAGCAAGAAAAATGGTATCTTATGGTGCTAATTGTATTTATGCAACTGATTCAGCTGGTTACCTTTTACCTGATATGGTAAGTTCAAGAATTGCTGCACTTAAAAAAGAGTTTGGTGATGAAATTGAATTAGGATTCCACGGTCATAATAATATGTCTATGGGGGTTGCAAATTCACTTGCTGCTATTGAAGCAGGAGCTACAAGAATTGATGCATCACTTGCTGGTTTTGGAGCTGGTTCTGGAAATACTGCAACTGAAGTTTTAGTTGCTGTTTGTAATAGAATGGGTGTTGAAACAGGTATTGATTTAGATAAAATTGAAGATGCTGCTGAAGATATTGCTTTACCAATTATGGGTAAACCAACTAGAATTTCAAGAGATTCTTTAACACTTGGTTATGCTGGTGTTTACTCTTCTTTCCTTTTATTTGCAAGAAGAGCAGAAGCTAAATATGGAATTGATGCAAGAACTCTTTTAGTTGAATTAGGTAAAAGAGGAATGATTGGTGGACAAGAAGATATGATTGATGATTGTGCAATGGAAATGGCAAAAGCTAAAGGATTAATATAATGGCATTAGATAAAGCAACGATAGAAAAATTAGCAAAACATTGTGAAGATGCAGAAGTTAATGCATATGAAATCACAAAAATTACAGATGATTACCCAGAAATGACATATGAAGATGCATATGATATTCAATGGACAGCTAGAAGAAATAAAGAAGCTAGAGGTACTAAGATTGTTGGTATGAAAATGGGTCTTACTTCTCAAGCTAAAATGAAACAAATGGGTGTTCCAAATCCTTGTTATGGTTACTTAGCTGATTATTTTGCATTTGGCGATGGTGCTGAAATTAAATTTGATGAATTAATTCATCCAAAAGTAGAAGCAGAAATTGCTTTTGTTTTAAAAGATGATTTACAAGGTCCTGGATGTCATATTGGTGATGTACTAGCAGCAACTGATTTTGTTATGCCAGCTGTTGAAATTATTGATTCAAGATATAAAGATTTTAAATTTGATTTAAAATCTGTTATTGCGGATAACTCTTCATCTTCAAGATATGTATCTGGTGGTAGAGCAAGAGATCCAAAAGATTTAGACCTTAAAACACTTGGTGTTGTAATGGAAATTAATGGTGAAGTTGTACAATTAGGAGCTGGAGCTGCTGTTTTAGGACATCCTGCTACTGCAATTGCTATGCTTGCTAATATGATGGGTGAAAGAGGTGAAACTCTAAAAGCTGGTCAATATATTCTTTCAGGTGCAATTACTGCTGCTGTTACTGTTAATAAAGGTGATAATGTTACTGTTAAGTTCCAAGACCTTGGATCAGTATCAATGAAATTTGTTTAGGCTTTAATTTTTAAAGCCCTTTAATATTTTCTTTTTTTAAGATGATTTTTCTATCTTATTAAAAGAACTTATAAATAAAAAGTTCCTTTAAACAGGGACTATTTAAAGGAAATATATGCCAATAGCTACAATTAACATAATTGAGGGTAGAAGTGATG
>NZ_JBGUES010000050.1:0-13474 GCF_041821165.1 Poseidonibacter sp.
GAGCAACATCAATTGCAAACTTATTATTATTTGCACATATAGGTGGGGAGATTGAACAATCATAAGTACTTATGATATAATTTAAATGAAAAGAACATTATTAAAGTTAAATAAACATTTTTGTAATAATTTCGAAGTCTTAGCAGCAAGTCTAATTTTCATTTTAATTTTTGCCTTTAAAATAGATTTTTATAAGGCAATTATTTTAATGTTAGAATTTATAGTTGTTATAGAAGTTGTTAAAATGATTTCAGATTTTATAAAAAAACAAAAACTAAGACTTAGGTTTGTTATTGATATTTTTATTATCTTTCTAATTCGTGATGTAATAATATTATCAACTAACATACACAGAGATTATTTTGATATCACTTTCTTACTTTTCGTGATATTTGTATTTTTTATTTTTAGAATTCTAGCAGTTAAGTTTTCACCAGGTGCAAAAAGAGTTTCTAAAAATTCAAATGAAATCCAAACAAATACAAATAAATAAACTGATAAAGAGAACAAAATCACCATGGAAAACAAATTAATACTAATAGTTGAAGATGAAGAGGATATTCTAGAACTTTTAGAATATACTTTACAAAAAGAAGGTTTTGAAACAATTGGTTTTTTAAATATTGATAAAAATATTGAAAAAATATTAGATGAAGAAAATATTGATTTAATTTTAATGGATAGAAACCTTCCAGGTTATGAAGGTTCAAAATTCATAGATGAAATAAAAGCAAAGGGTTATGATAATCCAGTTATTTATGTAACAGCTAAAGATAAAGATGAAGATATTATTGAAGGCTTTAACTCTCATGCTGATGACTATATAACAAAACCTTTTAATTTAAAAGAGTTATGTGCAAGAGTAAAAGCTGTAATAAAAAGAACATCAAAAGAGATTGATATCTTAAAAGTTAGAGATATTACTTATAAATCCTCAAATAAAAAATTCTATATTGATAATATAGAAGTTGAACTTACTCACTTAGAAAAAGACTTATTATTAGAATTTATTAAAAACAAAGACATATTAATGACAAGAGAACATTTATTAAATACCGTATGGGAAGACTCTTTTGATAAAAAAATTAAAACTGTAAATGTTGCAATTAAAAGATTAAAAGCTAAAATTGACCCTACTTCGCAAAAAGAGTATATAAAATCAATAAGAGGTGAAGGATATATCTTTTGTTAAAAATTCATCAACATTTTATTAGAACCTTTATTCTTATTTTTGCAGCTGTATTATTAACACTAAGTGTTATTACTTACTTTTGGTCAAAAAATATTTATATTCATCAAATTGAAAAAAACTTAGTTCAAAATATTGATACCTTATCTATTGTTTTAACAGATTTAAATAATGTTGAAACAATAATTAAAAATCTAAAAGAAAAACTTAGACTAAGAATTACAATAATTGATGAAAAAGGTAATATTATTGCAGAGAGTGATGAAAATAAAGACATCATGGAAAATCATGCAAATAGAGAAGAGATTATCCAAGCTAATGAGTTTGGCATAGGTAAAATAATTCGTTTCTCTTCAACATTAAATAAAAAGCTATTATATATTGTTAAAAAAGTAACTATTAATGAAAAGACCTACTATATTAGAATGGCTGATTATATTAATAAAATTACAGATAACTTTATAAAACTATCTGCACAAATTTTTGCTTTTAGTGCTTTATTTTTAATTATTGCATTTATTGCAACCTATTTTATTAGTTTAAAAATTAAAAATGAAACTGAGTCTATTTTAAATTTCTTAACTGAACTATCAAACAAAAGTCCAATGTATAGTTTAAACTCAAATTATACTGTTGAATTCAATAAGATATCAAAGTTATTAAATAAAGTTGCAGGTAAATTATCCAAAAGACAAAAACAAAAAGCTAAGCAAACAGCTAAACTAAAAATTGCAAATAGACAAAAAGATGAAATAATTTCTGCTTTATCTCATGAATTTAAAAATCCTATTGCAATTATTTCAGGATATAGTGAAACAATTCTTAATGATAAAGATATGCCACAGGTAATGAAAGAAAAGTTTTTAAGTAAAATACACTCAAATGCAATTAAGATGTCTCATATTATTGATAAATTAAGATTAACTCTTAAACTTGAAGAGGGAAAACAAGAACTTGTACTAATTCCATTATCAGTAAATAAAATCATAAATGAGATAATCTCTGATTTAAAAGATAAATATAAAGATAGAGAGATAATATTAGAAGGTAATGATATTACTTTAAAAGTTGATGAAACACTAATCTCAATGGCAATTTCAAACCTAATTGAAAATGCTTTAAAGTACTCAGAAGATGAAGTTATTGTTAAAATTACAGAAAATTGTATAAGTATAAAAGATAAAGGTATTGGAATAGAAAAAAATGAATTAGAAAAAATTAATAAAAAATTTTATAGGATTTCTAATAATGGTTGGAACAATTCCCTTGGTTTAGGCCTTTTTATCGTTCAATCAATTCTTCATTTACATAATTTTTCTCTAGAAATTAGCTCAGAATTTAATGAAGGTTCGGAATTTTCAATAAAATATTAATTTTTACTTAATTTAAGCTATTGTAAAGTATTACTACACTATTATTCCACCTCATTAATAAAAGCGGAGAAAATAAATGAAATTTACTCAAATGGCGAAAGCTAACGAAATCGAAAGAGATTGGATAGTAATTGACGCTACTGATAAAGTATTCGGAAGAATCATCACAGAAGTAGCAACTATTCTTAGAGGTAAAAATAAGCCTTGTTATACTCCTCACGTTGATTGTGGAGATTATGTAGTAATCATTAACGCTTCTAAAGCTAAGTTCTCTGGAACTAAATTAGAAACTAAAAATTATTATACTCACTCAGGATACTTTGGTAGTACTAAGACTCACAAAATGTCTGATATGTTTGCTAATAATCCTGAAAAATTATACAAACTATCAACTAGAGGTATGCTTCCAAAAACAACTCTTGGTAAAGCTATGTTAAAAAAATTAAAAGTATATGCAGATGCAGAGCATCCTCATACTGCACAAATTAAAGGATAGAACTAATGGCTAAAGTTTATGCAACTGGAAGAAGAAAAACATCTATAGCTAAAGTATGGTTAGAAAATGGAAACGGTCAACTTACAATCAATGGTCAGTCTTTAGACGCATGGTTAGGTGGACACGAAGCAATTAAAAAAAGAGTAATGCAACCTTTAGAAGTATCTAAACAAGCAACTTCTGTAAATATCGTTATCAAGACTCTTGGTGGTGGATATTCTGCACAAGCTGACGCTGTTAAACATGGTATTTCAAGAGCTTTAGTTGCTTATGATGAGCAATTCAGAGCTATCTTAAAACCATACGGTTTATTAACAAGAGATGCAAGATCTGTTGAAAGAAAAAAATACGGTAGAAAAAAAGCAAGAAAAAGTACTCAGTTCTCAAAAAGATAGATTTACTTTTCAAAGATTTTATTTTCTTTGTATCAAAAAAAGGAGCGACATATGTTGCTCCTTTTTTTATGCACTTTTATACAAAAATAGTATAAACTACCACATGAAAAACTTATTAAAAAAATCAATCTTTTTATTTATATTTTTATCAACAATATTTTCAAATCTAAGCGCTAGTACTTTAAACTTATCTATTAGCTCAAGTCCAAGTAGACTAAACCCAATTTTGGCAAATGATAGTGCAAGTTCAGAGATTGCAGATTGGCTATTTAATGGTTTATTTAAATATGATAAAAATGGCAATCCTATTGTTGATTTAGCATTATCATATAAATTTGAAACAAATACAAAACTAATTATAAAACTTAGAAAAGATGTATTATGGCATGATGGAGAAAAATTCACTTCTAAAGATGTAGTTTTCACTTACAATACAATCATGGATCCAAAAGTTTTTAACTCAATAAAATCTAACTATAAAGAAGTTCAAAGTGTAAAAGCACTTGATTTATATACACTTGAAATAAATTATAAAAAACCATACTTTAAAGCTTTAGAAATTTGGATGGTAGGAATACTACCTTATCATCTTTTAAAAGATGAGCAAAATATTATGACAAGTTCATTTAATAAAAATCCAATTGGTACAGGTCCTTATAAACTTGATACTTTTAAGATTGGACAAGATATAAAACTTTTTGCAAATGATAAATACTTTGAAGGTAGAGCAAAAATCGATGAAATCTTATATAAGTTTTTACCAGATACAAATACATCCTTTTTATTTTTAAAACAAAATAAACTTGATTTATCAGGCCTAACTCCTCTTCAAATAGATAGACAAATATCAAAAGATTTTAAGGAAAATTTTCAAATAATCGAAAAACCTAGTTTTTCATACTCTTATTTAGGATTTAATCTAAAAAATGAAAAATTTAAAGATATAAGAATTAGAGAAGCTTTATCATTAGGAATAAATAGACAAGAATTAGTTGATATTTTATTTTTTGGCCATGGGAAAGTATCTACTGGACCATTTCTACCAGGTTCTTTTGCTTTTAATAAAGATGTAAAAGTTATAAAACAAGATACAAAAAGAGCAATGAAACTTTTAAATGAATTAGGATACAACAAAGATAATCCTTTTACTTTTGAACTTGTAACAAATACAGGAAATGATACACGAATAAATGCAGCACAAATTATGCAATATCAATTAGCAAAAATTGGTGTAAATATGAAAATAAGAGTAATGGAGTGGCAAGCATTTTTAAATACTATTGTTCATCCTAGAAATTTTGAAGCAGTACTTTTAGGTTGGTCTTTAGCTTTAATGCCAGATGCTTATCCTTTATGGCATAGTTCAAATAGTAAATTAGGTGGATTTAACTTAGTTGGATATGAAAACAAAGAAGTTGATTATTTAATCGAAAAAGCATCAACTACTATAAATAGAGAAGAACTTGGAAATATTTATAAAGATATTTTCAAAAAAATTACTGATGATATACCCTACTTATTTTTGTATATCCCAAATTCAATAACAGTAGTAAATAAAAATATAAAAAATATAAAACCATCATTTATTGGAATAATGCATAACCAACGTGAATGGATAAAGGAATAAAATATGAAAAAAACAAAAATAATACTATTTGATTTAGATGGAACTTTAATAGAATCAACAGATGCAATCATTTCAACTTTTTTACACTCTTTTGATGAAATGAATTTTGATTTTAAAGGAACAAGTGAAGATATAAAATCACTTATTGGTTATCCTTTAGATATTATGTATAAAGACTTAGGTGTACAAGATGATAAAGTTTGGGATTTTGTTGATTCATATAAAAGAAGATATAGAATTATCTCAAAAGAAAAAACTACTTTACTTGAAAATGCACTAGAGGCTGTTCAATTAGCATCACAAATAGGAAGAGTTTCTGTAGTAACAACAAAAACTAGAATGTATACAATGCCTTTATTAGAGCATTTTGATATTGCTCAATATTTTGAAGTTGTTACAGGTAGAGAAAATGTTCAAAATCCAAAACCACACCCTGAACCAATATTAATAACACTAGAACAAATGAATTATGATGAAAATTCACATGATGTTTGGATGATTGGTGATACAAAATTAGATTTAATTGCAGCAAATGGTGCAAAAGTTAATTCTGTAGGAGTTTTATGTGGATATGGTGTAGAATCTGAGCTAAAAGAACATACAAATATTCTAAAATATGATGCTTTATCAGCAGTAGAATTTATTAAAGATATCTAAAATCTCTCTTTAAACTTAAATATAGTTTAATTATATAAATTAATATTAAAAAACTTTTATAAATTAAGGGTTTAAACATATAATAATTATATAACTTAAACTATAAAAATAGTTTTTTATATATATTCTCTATATTATCGGTTTTTTAAGCATATTTGCAGTTTTTTCTAAATTATTATTTAGTTACATTTTATTATTAAATATTACTTAAATTATATTTAATTAATATTAAATTAAGTAATATCAAAGAATATAAAAGCTTCTTATAAGTTAAAAATACATATAATACAAAAGACTAATTATATTTTTTAAGTCAAAATTAATTTTAAGGAGCCTCTATGTTAGAAATTAGATGGCATAGCCGTGCAGGTCAAGGTGCTGTAACTGGTGCTAAAGGACTTGGTTCTGTTGTTGCTGAAACTGGTAAACAAGTACAAGCATTCGCTTTTTATGGTTCAGCTAAAAGAGGTGCGTCAATGACTGCCTACAATAGAATTGATGATGAAGTAATACTTAATCACGAAAAATATATGGAGCCTGACTACGTATTTATACTTGATCCGGGTCTTGCTATAACTGATGATATAACTGCTAATGGTACTGATACAACTAAATATATTATTACAACACACCTTAGCAAAGAAGAATTAATCTCACTTGTTCCTAAATTACAAGGAATCGAAGATAGAGTATTTGTTCTTGACTGTTTTCAAATTGCTAGAGATACAATTGGTAAAGCTATTCCTAATACTCCAATGCTTGGTGCATTTATGAAAGTTAGTGGAATGTTCGAACTTGAGTATTTCAAAGAAGCAATGAAGGGTGTACTTAAAAAGTTACCTCAAAATATTATTGATGCAAATATGATTGCAATCCAACGAGCTTACGACGAAGTTCATTAAAGGATAAAATATGAGTAAACCAATTAATGAAATGGGATGGGATGAGCTAGTACCTGGTGCTGCTTTATACACATTCCAAGGTGATATTGACTATAACATAGCTGATATGCAACCTGAAGAAAGAATGTATTCTGAAACTAGTTCAAAAAGTATGTCTGTAGGAGACTGGAGAGTTATTAAGCCAGTATGGAATTCAGAAACTTGTATTGACTGTCAAAACTGTTGGATTTTCTGTCCAGATACATCTATTATTGCAAGAAATAAAGAGATGAAAGGTGTTGATTATGAACACTGTAAAGGATGTGGATTATGTGTAAGTGTATGTCCTACTAATCCAAAATCTTTATTAATGTTTGAAGAATATGAAACAGTTGAAGATGCTCTTGCTAAATGGCCTGAGAAAAAAAAGAAAGGTGAATAATGAATAAGAAAGTAATGGAATTAAAAGACGTTGAAGTTTGGGATGGAAATATGGCAAACTCACAGGCTTTCAGACAAGCCGATGTTGATGTTGTTGCTGCTTATCCTATTACACCTTCTACTGCAACTGTAGAAAACTATGCAATGTTCCATGCAAATGGATATGTTGATGGTGAAGTAATTATGACTGAATCTGAGCATGCTGCAATGTCAGGATGTATTGGAGCTGGAGCTGCTGGTGGTAGAGTTGCAACTGCAACTTCATCTCAAGGTTTAGCACTTATGATTGAAACTTTATATCAAGCATCTGGAATGAGAATTCCTGTTGTTTTATGTCTTGTAAATAGAGCATTAGCAGCACCTTTAAATGTAAATGGTGATCACTCTGATTTATATCTTACAAGAGATGCAGGTTGGATTTCAATTGATGCATTCAATCCTCAAGAAGCTTATGATATGACTTTAATGTCATTCAAAATTTCTGAGCATAAAGATGTTAGACTTCCAGTTATCTCTAATCAAGATGGATTTATGACTTCTCATACTGCACAAAATGTTAAGCCATTAAAAGATGAAGTAGCTTCTAAATTTGTAGGTGATTATTTACAAGTTAATGCATTATTAAACTTTGATAAACCAGTAACTCACGGTGTACAAACTGAACAAGATTGGCATTTTGAACATAAAGCTAAACAACATGCTGCATTAATGTCTTCTAAGAAAGTTATTGAAGAAACATTTGCTGAATTTAAAGAATTAACTGGTAGAGAATATAAAGTAGTTGAACAATATAAAATGGATGATGCAGATGTTGCAATCGTTTGTTTAGGTTCTACTTACGAAACTGCTATGTTAGCAATTGATCAAATTAGAAAAGAAGAAGGTATTAAAGTTGGTGTTGTTGCACCAAGATTATTTAGACCATTCCCTCTTGAAGAAGTAGCTGCTTCATTACAAAATGTTAAAGCAGTTGCATGTATGGATAGATCTGCTCCTGGTGGAACTGTTGGTACATTATACAATGAAATTTCTGGTGCATTAATCAATACTCCTGCTAGACCATTAGTTACTAACTTAATTTATGGTTTAGGTGGAAGAGATATGACTATTGCTGGATTAAAAGATATCTTTAGAACTCTTGATAAAGATGCTAAAGCTGGAAAAATCTCTGGTAATATCCAAACTTTAGTTGGTGTTAGAGGACCAGCATTAAGTTACTATAACGTGGAAGGAAAATAAGTATGAGTACTCAAAAAGTAATTAAAAACTTAAAATCATTTTCAACAGCGGCAGAAAGATTTGAAGGTTCACATCTTTTATGTCCAGGTTGTGCTCACTCTATTATCGTAAGAGAAGTATTAAATGCAACTAATGATAACTTAGTTGTATCTGCTTCTACTGGATGTTTAGAAGTTTGTACAGCAATTTACCCTCATACTTCTTGGGATTGTTCTTGGATTCATATTGGATTTGAAAACTCTTCAACAGCAATGGCTGGTGTTGAGACTATGAACAAAGCCTTAAGAAATAAAGGTAGAATTTCAGCTGATACTCCTCAACCTAAGTTTGTAACTTTTGGTGGAGATGGTTCAACTTATGATATCGGATTCCAATGGATTTCTGGTTGTTTTGAAAGAGGACATGACTTTATGTATGTTTGTCTTGATAATGAAGTATACGCAAATACTGGTGGTCAAAGATCTTCTTCAACACCAATTGGTTCTTCAACAACAACAGCACCAGCAGGGTCTCACTCTTATGGTGAAAAAAGACAGAAAAAAGATATCGTATCTATTATGGCAGCGCATGGTTCACCTTATGTTGCACAAGTAGCTCCAAATAAATGGAAAGATATGGTTAAAAAAATCCAAAGAGGTTTTGATACAGAAGGTCCAGTATTTATTAATGCTATGTCTGCTTGTACAACTGAGTGGAAATTTGCACCAAATCAAACTATTGAAGTATCTGATTTAGCTGTTGATTCATTAGTATTCCCATTATATGAAATTATTGATGGTAGAGAATTAAATATTACATATAGACCAAAAAACATTGTTCCAGTAAGAGATTACTTAGGAGCACAACCAAGATTCAAACACTTATTTACACCTCAATATGAATACCTAATTGATGAGTGGCAAAAAAGAATTGATGAAAGATGGGCATTCTTACAAAAAAGAGAAGAAATTAGAATGTAATTCTTCCTTTGCTTGCCTTAAATATCTCCATATTTTTAAGGCAGCAAAGTTTCTAAACACACAATACTAAAACTAACATTCAGAACTTCTCATTTCAAATATAATGCTTCCATATTTGAAATGAGAGTTTTAATTCTAAAATTTATACTAAATTATTATGATTTCACACTTTTTTTACACTTTATTTTAATACTATTCTTTTGTATGTAACCTATTCATTTAATTCTTCTTAGAAATAAATACTTTTTATATATACTAAATACATGCAAAACCCATTTCATGCTTCCTCCTTTTTGGAATGGGTTTTTTTCTCAATTAAAACTATTTTTTATTTTTCTTACATTTTTTTCCTTTACAATTAGAATAGATATAAAAAAGGATTACTATGAAATATTCATTTTCAAAAATTTTTAAAAATCTTGCATTAACAAGTTGTTTAGTTGCAGGACTAAGTACATCGTCTTTAGCAGTAGAAGTTGATAAAGTTCACTTCTTAATTCCAGGTGGTGCAGGTGGTGGCTGGGATGGAACAGCAAGAGGTGTTGGTGAAGCTTTAAAAAAATCTAATTTAGTTAAAGAAACTTCATTTGAAAATATGTCAGGTGGAGGTGGTGGTAAAGCTATTGCTTATATCATTGAAACTGCTAAAAAGCAAAAAGATACGCTATTAGTAAACTCTACTCCTATTGTTATTAGATCATTACAAGGTGTTTTCCCTCAATCTTTTAGAGATTTAACACTAGTATCAACTGTTGTTGCTGATTATGGTGTATTAGTTGTTAATAAAGATTCTAAATACAATACATGGGCTGATGTAAAAGCAGCATTTGATCAAAATCCAAGAAAAGTAAAAATTGCGGGTGGATCTTCAAGAGGTTCAATGGATCACTTAGTTGCTGCACAAATCTTCAAAGCTGCAGGTGCTGATCCAAAAAGTGTAAGATATATTCCTTATGATGCAGGAGGAAAAGCACTTGCTGGTTTATTAACAGGAGAAGTAGATGTTTTATCAACTGGTCTTGGTGAGGTTTTAGAAAAACATTTAAAAGGTGAACTAAAAATTATTGGTATAACTTCTGATGAATCAATTGAAGGGATTCCAAGTTTTAAAAGTATGGGAACAGATGCATTTTTCGCAAACTGGAGAGGTTTTTTTGGAGAGCCAAATATGTCTAAAGAAAAAGCTTTAGCTTATGCTCAAATAATTGAAAAAATGTATACAACTGAAGAATGGGAAATAGTAAGAAAAAGAAATGGTTGGACTAATTTATATAAACCAACAAATACATTTCATAATTTCTTAGAAGAACAAGAAAAAGTAATTGGTTCTTTAATGAAAGAAATGGGATTTTTATAGAATAAGTTGAGGGAAACCTCTTCTTATTGAAGGATATTATTATGACAAAAAATGCAATAGGTTCAATATTTTTTTTAGCTTTTTCATGCTTTTATTTTTTTAATGTATTTAATATTAAAGAAATGCCAGGTGGTCAATTTGAAGTAATGACAGCTTCAACTTTTCCATTTTATATTGGGATTTGTGGGATTATCATTTCACTTTTAATCTTAATTTTATCATTTGTAAAAAAAGATACAGATTTTTTATCAATCCAATATTTAAAAACAATGGATTTTAAAACTACAATGTATTTTATATTAGCAATGATTTTTTACGGTTTTACAATAAGAACATTAGGTTTTATTATTTCAACAATAATTTTCTTACTAATTGGGTTTTTATTATTAAAAGAGAAAAACATAAAAAGAATATTATTAATTTCATGTGGTGTATCAATTGGATTTTATTTATTACTAAACAATGTTTTAGGTGTGTATATAGATCCAGGTATGTTATATGAATTCATTATAGGAGATCAATCATGATGGATGGAATTTTACAAGGTGTAGGAACTGCCTTTTCATCGTATAATATTTTAATGGTAGCTATTGGTTGTTTTGCAGGTACATTTATTGGTATGCTTCCAGGACTTGGGCCAATTTCTGCAATTGCATTAATGATTCCAATTACTTATGGAATGGATCCATCATCAGGGCTTATTTTAATTGCTGGTGTTTATTATGGAGCAATTTTTGGAGGTTCAACTTCATCTATTTTAATTAATGCACCAGGTGTTGCAGGAACAGTTGCATCATCTTTTGATGGTTTTCCTATGTCAAAAAAAGGACAAGCAGGTAAAGCCTTAGCAATTGCAGCTTACTCTTCATTTTGTGGTGGAACAATTGCAGCAATATTTTTATTATTTGCAGCCCCTGCTTTAGCAACTGTATCATTGAGTTTTCAGTCTTCTGATTACTTTGCTTTAATGGTTTTAGGTTTAACAGCAGTAGCAGCATTTGCAGGAAAAGGTAAATTTTTAAAAGCAGCAATTATGACTGTATTTGGTCTAATGCTCGCAACCGTTGGTACAGATTCTGATTCAGGAATTGCAAGATTTACTTTTGGAAGATTAGATTTAATTGATGGTATTTCATTTTTACTTTTAGCAATGGCAGCATTTGCTTTATCTGAAGCAATGATGAATATATTAGAAAATAAAAAACAAACCAAAGAAGAGATGGATGAACTAAAAAAAGATATTGGTTCATTAAAAATTACAAAAGAAGAAGTAAAAGAAATGGCTCCAACAGTTGGACGTTCTTCTGTTCTTGGATTCTTTGTTGGAGTTTTACCAGGTGCTGGGGCAACTATTGCTTCATTTTTAGCTTATGGAATGGAAAGAAGTATAGCAAGTGCAAAAGATAAGCTAAACTTTGGAAAAGGAAGTATTAAAGGTTTAGCAGCACCAGAAAGTGCAAATAATGCAGCATGTTCTGGTTCTTTTGTTCCTCTTTTAACACTAGGGATTCCAGGGTCTGGAACAACTGCAATTATTTTAGGAGCATTAATATCTTATGGTATTCAACCAGGTCCTACTATGTATGTTGATAATCCAGCACTATTTTGGTCTGTAATTATTTCTATGTATATTGGAAATATGGTATTACTTGTTTTAAATTTACCATTGATTCCTTATATTGCAAAACTATTAACAATACCAAAACAATTATTGTTACCACTAATTATCTTCTTTTCACTAATTGGAGTATACTTAGTAACATTTAACAATTTTGATATTTATATGATGACATTATTTGCTGTTGTTGCACTATTTTTAAGAATTATTGACTTTCCAATGGCTCCTATGATTTTAGGATTTATTCTTGGTGGAATGATGGAAGATAATTTAAGAAGAGCATTAACAATTAGTGATGGTTCTTTCTCTTTTCTTTGGGAAAGACCAATTACACTTACAATTTTAATCATTACAGTAGCATTATTATTAATGCCAATTATTAGTGATTATTTAGCTAAAATGAAAAAAGGTAAAGAGGCGTAAGCCTTTACCTTTAAAGAGGTCATTATGAAAGAATTTAAAAAATATACTATTCTTTATATAGAAGATGATGAAGGGGTAAGAACTGTAAACTCTAGATTTTTATCTCGTATGTTTAATGAGTTATACGAAGCAAAAGATGGTGAAGAAGGTTATGCTTTATATAAAAAATACCATCCTGATATAATACTAACTGATATAAATATGCCAAAACTAGATGGCATATCTTTAGCTAAAAAAATTCGAGAAAAAGATAAAAATACTAAAATCATTATATCAACTGCTTTTTCTGATAAAAATTATTTATTAGATGCAATTGAACTTAATCTTGAAAAATATATAATAAAACCGCTAACAAGCAGAAACTTAATGCCTGTACTTACAAAAACTATTAAAGATTTAGCAATACAAAAAGATTTCAAAGTTCAACTTAGTGATAACTTTTATTTTGATAACTCAAGCTCTTTATTTTATGTCGATGATAAAGTAATTGATTTAAATAATAAAGAAAGATTATTTCTAAAACTTTTAGTTTTAAATAAAGATAGAGTTGTTTCTTATGAAGAGATAGAACAAAATGTCTGGGATAATGAATATATGAGTTTAAATTCATTAAGAACAAGTATTGGTTTTATACGCAAAAAGATTCCTTTTAACTGTATTAAAAACATATCAAACATGGGATACAAACTTAATCTTGAAAAAAAATCTTGAAAAAACCGATGAACAAGGTATTAAAAAGATTACCTTACTTAGTTCAACAATTATTATATTAATTGTTGCAACTATTATTGGTTCAATATTAATTAAAACAGAATATAC
>NZ_JBGUES010000051.1:0-13288 GCF_041821165.1 Poseidonibacter sp.
AAGAGCATAAATATAAAGGAGAAGAGGAAAAAGCTTTACTTACATTAGAATTAAGTTTTATAAAAAGACTTCCTTTTAAAATAAGAAATAAGCTAATTGAAGATGTAAATATTAGGAAAAAATTTGATTTTGTATATCCTATGCAATTATGGGATAAGACTGTTGATTTAGATAAACTTTTAATAGAAATTGAAAATGTTTTAAATAAAGGAATAAAAGCAAGATTTGAGAATTTTGACATATATTTAGATAATAATGAAATTTTGATTAAAAATTTAAAGACATTAGATATAAAAAATTTCTCTGATGTCTTTTATATATTATCTCAAAATAAAAATATAAGAAAAGAAATTATTGATAATAATGATGAATGGTTTGACTATAAAAAAAGTCGAAAAAAAGAAATTATAAAAAAAATTCAATCAGTTCAGAATCCACTAAAAAGATTTGAAGAGCTTGAAAAGTATAAAAGATTAAGTCCTGAACACTATTATTATTCTCTTTTTGATGAATCAAAAAAAACAAACTTAATTGATTTTAATTACATTGTTCCTGAAAATATATCTTTAATATCGAATTATTTTAGGTTTGAACTTATTGATGATTATAGTAAAAATAAGAAGATGTATATAAATGAACTTTTAAAAGACAAGCACTTAGCAACTTCCTTACATAAATTATTTGCTTTACCTCAAGAACTAACTATGCAAGTCTTTATAAAAGTAAATAGTTTAAGCCATAAAAAACAAATAGATATGTTGAAAGAATATAGTAAAGTAGTTGCTACGCCTTTAAATATATTCCATTTAGTTAAGTTGATAAATAATACGGCAAGAAATAAGAAGTTTGCAAAAAGAGTAATAAGACGAATATTAAATGAATTTTCTAAGAATTCGTTAGTTGAAATAAAAGCTTATTTAGCTGTATATAAATATATGTATTATAGATTCAAAAAAGAGTTTGATATTGAAAGAAATCTTTTATATATGTTGAGTTTTGGACATACTGATAAGGTTTTTAGAAATTTCTTAGCTTTAGGTATTGATATAGAACAACTAGAAAAGATATTCACTCAAAAAACAAAATTTGATAGTCGTGAGATATTTGATTTTGAAAATAGAACAAATGTACTTCATCCTTTGGAACTTAATGGTATTAGTTTTCTATTTAAGGGACTGAATTACTCTTTAACAGATAATTTATGTTTTGATATCTCTGTATTTAAAGATTTTGCATTTATGGAAGATAATAAAATACCTTCATATCAATTATTTAAGGATTTTAGTTTATTTGATAATAAATGTAATTCTTTTATGAATAAAGACTATGAAAGTTTATTTAATAATGTATTTGAGAATGAAGAGAATTATTTCTCAAATAGTTTTTTGATGAAATTTTCTGATAATACGGTTAATGATTTAAAAGAATTTCCTGAAAAGATTGTCCTTTTTAATGGTTTAAGTGCAATATTTGGTAATAAGAGTATTTATAAAGAGAATAGAAATGATTTATTGGATTTAATGAATAACATCAATTTTAAAAAGGTTGATGATAAATATTATATTATAGTTATAAATTTTATTTCTAAGCAAAATATTTATTTAAAAGATAAAAAATTGCATGAAAAGATTAAAACTGAAGTTATATCTAAATGTATACTTTATAATACAGAAAAAGAATTAAGTCCATATTTTGATATTTTAGTATATTTATCCATCGGCTCAAGTGATAAAATTGAAGACAGAATTTTATATTTTGCTAATCTGCTTAGAGAAATAGAAACTGATTTAAATAGAAATTTATTAAAAGTTACACTGAAAAATATAGTGATGAGTTTACCATTAAATGAATCTAATATTTTAAGTGAATATTTAGTTGATTTAAGAAGAAAATAAAATAAACATTTGTACTTAAGATAATGTTGTCATAACTTCTATTGATCTGGCAACAAGAAATAGGACATAAAATTCTGGATAATCTTTTCCTCAACCTCTAGATTTTGGAACACGAAGCAGTTATATTAGTTTTCCATGTTCCACAAATTGTTCAAAAACTAAAAACTTCAAAATTCCACAAACCTAAAGGGATTATGGAACAAAAAAAGATGAGCTTGTAAATCATATATTTAAATCTCCATCTAATCTCCCTTCAAAAATATAAGCAATTGAAAAGTGTTAAACTCCAATTCCTAATAGGCATTGACCATTTTGAACTTTCATAAGCACCTTTTGTTTTAGTGAGTTTTCTAAATGTCTGGTGCGACCTAAAAATACACCAATATGCAGTGCAAAATAATACCATTTATTAGAAACATCTTATTATCCTGCTTCTATTTTTTGTTTTAATCTATAGCTTTCTCCTGTAATATTTATTAAATGTGAATGATGAATTAACCTTCTTATATTGCTGTTCTTAAATATGTCCTTCCTTTAGAATTTAATATTCTACCGATTTGACACTAAGTTTTTAATACTCCTCTTTTATTTTCTATGTCTGTATTTTAGTTGTCACTCCACACATCCATTAACTTTATTTTATAAAACCAATGGATAAGATGTAGATATTTAATCATTATAAGTATATTTTATTAAATCAATTAAGTCTATTTTAGAAAAAGATGAACTTCTCATACTTTTAAATATATTATTGATTTTATCTTGTTCTAAAGATTCAAAAATTGGTATAAATTTAATAAAATCATTTTTGGGATTTCCATTAAGTTGAACTTTTTCTTCTCCATCTAAAAAAGAAGTTAGTCTTATTACATCTTTTAGATGTTTACCATCGTAATTTGATGTACCCTTTATTAGATTTAAATGTGCATGAATTTTAAGTGGTATTAGCACTTCAGGTGTTGCTATATGTAAGCCATCCATATTTGTAGTATATTGAGTTAATAAATTAAAATAATCTCTATCTAACAAAATAGCAGATAAATAATCATAAAATTCAGGAGTTTCGATGGGAATAATATGTCCATCCGTTACAATTGCTGAATCCTCATCATGGATAGCAAATAATTCTAATTGTTCAGGATATGATTTATCTTCACTATCTAAAAATCTAAATAAATTATGCTTTGAATCATTCTTAGTTCTTTGCTTAGTTTCATATTTTGCTTCTTTTACAAATCGAAGTATTTTTTTAATAAATTCTTCATCATTTTTAGATATTACAACTAAGTCAATATCTTTTGTTGCACGAACTATAAAACCCAAGTCTTCTGCAATTAAAGCAGTTGCTAGTCCACCAATAATTACATAGTTTTTTATATCCTCTTTGAAGTAATCTTTAAATTTTTCTATTCCTTGTATCAATATATTATTCCTTGAATTTTATTATATAGTTCATCTATCGCATCTTTTAATCGTGTATCTTCTTTATCAAAGTTTTCATTTATTGAAAGATAGAGAGAAATGGGGTCAATAATATCTTCTTGAATTAAATTAGGTTGGTATCTCCATAACTCAATTTGAATTAGATCGTTATCATATCTTTTATTATAAATTTCAATTTGATTATCTCTATTAATATATTTTGTAAAGTATTCTTTATCAACAGCATAAATATCTTCATTATTAATAATATTTGTATAGTGAGATAATGCACTATATGATGATAATATTCTATTGTCAAAATATCTTAAATCACTACTATTAATATAAATATCTTCAATTTTTGGATTTTTTAGTGTTAGTAATATTTCATTAATATCAATATTAGAATTTATGTAATATATTTTTTTTCTACCAATAGTTTTAAGATGTAAATATTCAAACTCATAAAGTTCTTTTAACGCTCTACTTGCACTCATTGGTGTTACATTAAATTTTTTTGCACTATTAGATATGTTAATCTCATCATTTAAGATACTATTAGTGTAACTTTTTAATAATTCAGATATTAAAATCATTTGAGCAAGTTTTGATATCTTAGTATTTTTTTTCATCTTTTGTTTATTTGAAATATCATTAATGTATATAAGTAATTGGGGTAAATAAATTGTTTCTTTTGATACAAAAGATATATTATTATCAATTAAATATCTTTTTGTTGAACTACTTATATCAAGAATATTTAAAATGATTGGCATAACTAAAGATTCATAGAATAGCGATAAATGTTTTTTAATTGATTTTATATCTTCATCTTTTGTAGTAAGAACAAGGCAATCAATATTTTCTATTTTTATAACACTTATATCATAACTTTTTTTTATTATAAAAGGTATAGACTTAGCATAGTTTAATTTGCTATCTTTCTTATAAACTTTTAAATGTAATATCTCTTTTAATGTATTTATTAAATTTTCCATATTTTATTATAACATAAAATAAATCTAATTAACATAACATATGTTACATGATAAACTTTAAGGTTATATTAATAATATACTAAGTTTATATAAATTGTTGTTGTATAAAAAGTATTGATTGTCTATGTCCTATTTAGTGTATCCACATCAGTCTAACGCCTTATTGGGGAATATCTCTTCCTTAGTGAGTCAATTCAAAACACCATATACAAGTATGCTGGCAATAAATTCTGCCATAACTGCCTCCTTGTATTGGAATTAACTTTTATTCTAACCTTTTGTTACTTCTCCATTCTTTAACTCAATATACCAATCTCTTTTTCTTGAATCCTTGTTATAATTGTGCAGTACAATAGTAGGATAAGTCTTAGGCATATATCGAGTACCTAAATTTATACAAAATGATGCTCTTGCTGATACGAATAAGTGAATCTTACTTTTCTTATTACTTAGCTCACCCATTATATTTGTCAATTGTTCTAAAAGAGATTCTTGAGTAATTTGACCTTCAACATTATTTATACCTAATGAATCTTCCAATACTAGAAACAAAGTATCATCTAATAATTCTTCTGGGATACTATCCTTTTCAATTGTAAAAGAGTTAGATATAGCGATTCCTACTTCATCTTTACCATTGTATTTCAATTCATTAACTTTCTCTTCAAGATTAATATCTTCAAAGTTAACTCTATACTTTATTCTAGTTCCATCTTGATTTGGTATATACCAAACCTTCTTATCTCTATTAAAGTCAAGAATTGAAACCTTTGAAGCATATGCACTACCAAAGTTACTTCCCATTAGATATAAATGAGGGAATCCGCCTAACCCTGCAATATACGTATTCTCTACAGACTTATTTTTACTTCTTGGCTTAACTTCAAACTTCTTATCATTAGTATAACTATCAATTACATCATCTATTTTATAAGTATTGATTTTTCTTTCAACTTTTGACAAATTAGTTCTTCCTTCCTCAGGAAGAAAGCTTTTTTTAAAACTTTCTTCTGAATCAAGCTCTGAATCACTAATATAATATAAGAAATTCTCTTTCTTAGAAGCAATCCTTGAGTCTTCTATATTTTTCTTAAATATCAGAACTACACCTGAAACAATTAAAAAAGAACCAACCGCATATTCAATTAATGAACTGGTATTATCCCATCTAAAAGAAAAACTATCAGAAGTGAAATTATATGAACCTGTTGCAAAAAATAGTGTCCCGAGTACAACTAAAGTTAAACCTACTTTATAGACACTCAATTTTCTTGACATCAAGTACTGAAATATATAATCTATAATTTTATTAAGCAGCTTCATGTACAAACTCCTTTAATAATTTCTTTAATCGTCTATCATATATTTTGTCTGCTTCATCTATAGCAGTTACAAAAGTACCAATTTCTTTTTTCTTTGATGAAGAAGTATTTTCTTTTTTATATTTAGGATTCAATTCTCTATCAATCTCATCTCCAGGTTCTACACCTCCTCCTTTCCATTCTCCAGTATAAAGCCATTCTTCAAAATAGTACAACCAGTGAATAATCCAAGGTACATATTGCTGTCCAATCTCTTCATATTGACTATACTCATTTAAATGAGGATAGTGTAAACACAATCGATACCTCTCATAATCGTATAGATGAGGGATTGGCGTATTGTCTTTTTTTAACTTGTTTAATGAAGGGGTTAATACATAAGCATAAGGGCTGTAACCTTCAATATAGACAAGTAAGATTTTATACACTCTACTTAATGATGTGGGTTGCAAGTCAAACTCTACCCAATTAATAATTGATAATTTTCTAGTTATCCCTATTTTCTTTTGTACCTCTCCCTTGTTATAGTCCTTTATTCCAGCTCTATCCAAATAGTTTAATAAAAAGATAAATCTTTGTTTAGCTAAGAGGGTACCTTTATGACCAAATTTACCAACTCCCATTAATGTACTCCAAAGAATTTATTTTCTTTTACTGTAACAGTAGCTTCAGATGCAGTAAGAATACCAGTAGCAATCTTTCCAATATCTCTACCATCCTTTACTTCTTTATTGAAAGATTCAATAACTCTATTTGAAGAATCTTTCCCATAAGATTTTTCAAGAACTCTCCCAATCGTATCAATACCACTTTGTTTCTGAAGTTCATCAAGTTCTTCAAAAGCTGCTTTTTGCCATTGTCCAAATGCTTTAGCATATTCAATATCATCATTCCACTTTTCTGCAAAATTCTCTTTTTCATTTGTTGGATTAGCAACCTTAAATCCATCTTCTTTCTTTATAAACAGATTCATCTGCCCTACAATATCTTTCATCATTTTAAATGGACAGTTATACTCTACTCTATCAAATACAATTTTTTCATAAGATTTTGTAGCTAATGTTGTAATTAATATAGAGATTGGTTTGTACTCTTCTGGAGCTTCTTTTCTTTCTATAAAATAATAATCTCTATGTTTTTTCAAAAGTTGTATTGTTCTTCTCAATAATCCCTTAAACTCATTATTATCTGGAATATCTTCAACTGTATAACTCTCATTAATAGCTTTTACAGAAAGAGCAGAATCAAATGATACAAACCTTTTTAAAACAAAGATAGGCATTAACTTAGCAATATCAGAAAACCATTTAGCTAATCCTTTTGGATTACTATCTTTCCACTCTTTTAACTTCTTATCAGGAACTAATTCTGCAGTATCTGTATAGTGAAATACTTCTGCTTCTACAAAAGCATTACTTATTGCTGGTGTAATATCTAAATGAAATTCAGATTTATAATTGATTGTCCAACATCTATTTTTAGATTCACAAATATCTTTATATGGAGACTTGTCTTCTTTTAATCTATCACCAATTATTTTATGAATCATGTCAGAATTATGACTTGAGTTTACATTAGGTAAAAGTATTACTAGGTCTATATCAAACTCATCTTTTTTATGAGGTTTTACAACCGTTCCTAATTTCATAGAACCTTGCAGATATATATCTGCACCTTGTAATAGTGGGTTTGTAGATTCTCCTAAGTATTTTGCAACTGCATAATACTTTTTCTCTGCTTCTTTAAACATAGAATCAGTAATATCTAACCCTTTAGTAAGTTCTTCAACTATTTTCATAGGTAAAGCATTTGTTTGAGTTTTACTCATATATTTTTTCCTTTTTCATAGGTTGGTGTTACAAAAAAGGATATATTGAATAAAATAATAGATTCAAGATCTCATTTATTTTAATTTCATGTACATTAAACTATAATCTTTTTGAAACTTCGTATAGATTAATTGTACTAATATAACCGATTTTAGTAACACTTAATTTATAGAAAAGCGTGTAAGTAACCTGATTGCCGTCAGGTTATACGCTTAAAACAATAACTTTCAGTGTTCAAATATCAACTTGCTTTTATTTCATCATACTCCTTATATTAAATTGTATTTAGAAAACTCTCCATTATTTAACATGGTTAATTCTACTATTTTTTTTAAAGAGCTATAGAATATATTGCATATTGCAATATATTCTATAGTTTCTTTTTCATAATCGTTTTATAAACATCAAACTTTATAGTGTTTAATATCAAGTATCTCACTGCGGACACCCTTTTCTATCTTCCGTAAAATGTTTGTTTTGTTTCAAATGTTCTAACTCATCTACAAGTAAATGCATTTTAGTAGAAGGATCGTCTGTACCTGCACTTTGTGCTGCTTTATAGCTTGCTATACTATTTACCCTAGCTGTTGCAAGCTTTTGTGCTATTAGTGTTTTTGATAACGCTCTGTTTGCTTTTTCATATCCAGGAATATGTATTTTTAATGCTGTACTTATAAGCTGTCCACAAGGACTACTTCCTCCTGTACCAAAACTTTTTGTAGTTTGTACATTATGCATTAAAATCCAATATTCAAAACATGGTACAGAAGTAATTGCACATAATACTGTATCACATTGTTTCCGTGCACTTTCGTTAAAGTTTTTTATATCTTGTAAAGCCGAAGCATAAGTTGGATGCTGATCTTTATCAATGACACAATAAACTTTTGCATAAGGATTTCCAGCCTTACAAGCTTTTTTTATCTCATCTTTTGCATGCTTTACTACAGAATTTGGTGCTGAACCAGATGTAGGGTCAACAACAACTGCAGCTTGGTTTAAAGAAAAATGGTGCTTTAACTCTTCTAAATAATTTGGCTCCGTTTCTTTCCCTTCACAAACTATTAAAACAGTGTCCCCAGTGTAACGAGTTTGTTTTTTTCTAGTCCCTACACTTCTTTTTCTACTCTTCCCCATCAGTCTTAGCCTCCATAGAATTTACGATACTCTTAAAGTATGGTAATGCTCCATATCGACCACTAAAATAACTTTTCTCTATATCAGTAACACCTTTTCTTGGTTTAAACTCAATTAATGAAAAATATTCACTTGCTTTATTATTTTTTTCACAAAACCAAATTTGATCACGTCTAAAAATCTCTTGTGTCATAACAGAAGTATCATGAGAAGTAAAAATTAACTGTGCATTACTTGTATTCATTTCTTTGTTATGGAATAATTCTATTAAAAATCTAACCATTAGAGGGTGAAAATTATCATGGAGTTCATCAATTACCAATACATTCCCACTTTCTAAAGAATCAATCCAAGGACCAATAAAGGCTAAAAATTTTCTAGTACCATCAGATTCATCATCAAAGTCAAAATGAATACTCTCACCTTGTAAACTCTTATGAACAGAAACTACATCAAGCATTTTTTTATCTTTCAAATCTTCACAGATTTTTTCTCTTATATCTTCTGGCATATCAGAAGGTAAACTTGTTGAATCAAAATCTTCTTCTGTAATATTTAATTCCTCAATATCTAAATCTGCTACATTAAGAAAGTCATTAATCCTTTTTTTATACTTTTCTTTCTGATATAAGTCATATGTAAATCCAGGATCAAGCCTTACTGTACTCTCTAATATGTGAAAAGTATCATTAAACCAATCATAAACTGGCTTTAACTGCTCACTATTTAATTGTGTAGCAGTTGATAAGAATAAAGCATTTTTACGAGTTGATTCACTCCATATCTTTTTATTACCTGAAAACTTTGAACCAAAATACCATTCTGTATCATTTTTACTTTCTTTATATTCTCTTTCAAACCAAGTTTGTGAAGCTCCTTCAGGAAACGCATAAAGCCATTCTTCTAATATCATTTCACTGTTTACCATAAATCCATATTGATATCTTACGTTCTTAGAAATAAATATTACTTCAAATTCTGTTGGTTCATTTTTTGTTTCACTATCTAATAAAAAAGGTGTGATAGGTAATTTTGTTCCTCTTTTTATCTTTGAATCAGAATCTAAAATTAATTCTCGCATAGTCTTCATAGCTTTTAACAAATTACTTTTCCCAGCGGCATTAGGCCCATAAATAGTCGCACTGTTAAGTAGCTTTATTGACTTTTTCTTTTCTGGTGTAGTAAATGTATTAGTATCTTCTAACTCTTTAGCACTCGACTTTACCATCGATAATGTTTGTTCTTCTTTTATAGAACGATAATTTTTAACTTTAAACTCAATTAGCATAGATTTAACCTTTTTATTAATCAATAAGCATATTTTGGCATATTTTTGCAAAAAAATCAAGTTAATTAAGTATCAATACCATTAAAATAGACTTTCTTGACATTTTATTGCAAAAAAGATTTTTGATTAGACTTATTTCTTATTCCGTGTAGTACTTTAATATTTAATTCCATTAGCTTATTAAACTGATAAAATCAAATGAGTAACGAGCAACATTTATCTGTGAAGAAACTAACTCCTCTTCTTTAATTATCATTTTAAAATTCTTTACACTGTACAATTGTTCTATAAAACCTATGATATAGTCAATATTGGGGTAAAATCTATATATTTCTAATTGAGGCATAAGCTTATTATACTCTCTGGCTTTAGAAACATTTGAATTTTCAATTTGAAACTGGGCTCTCATAACTTGGTCTTTAACTCTTATATCTTCAAAATAATAAACTGCATACCTTTCATAGCCACTTATTGTTAAGTGCAAAGGTAAAATACACCAGTAGTGCAAAGTAAAAGTGCACTACTTTATTAATAAAAATAAATACAATAAACTCTAAATAAAATATTTGGAGTGAGTATGATTGATAAAGAGGAATTTACTGTGATACATACTTTATATAAAAGAGGATATTGATCCGGCTACACTAATTCATACTTAGAATTTAAAGAAATTCTGAGCTAAAATAAGAATTAGTGAGGATAAAATGAGAAATAGTAAATACACAAGAGAATTTAGAGATTGCAAAAATCACTCCTATACGAACACCGTATCACTTTTGATTCGAACACTTTTGATAAAAAAGTGTTACGTAAGTTTTAGTTAAGATTGAGATATTTTCCAAATTAAACTACACTTCTAAAAAGAACTTTAGGAGTGATAATGAGGAGAGTTTCTATGAAACAAATAAAAGAGGTACTAAAGTTAAAGTATAAAATGGATTTTTCATTTAGAAGAATTGCTAAAAGTGTTGGCATATCAGCATCAACTGCATTAGACTATTTTAAAAGATTTGAAATAATTTTAATGTCACTTGTTGAATTTATTCTATTTAGATTTCACTATTGTATTTATGTTCTAAACTGGAGAAATTATATTTCTTTTTATAAAACATTTTAAGTTCTACTTCGTTAGAATTATTCAAGTAAATGTGTGACTGCATGGATAGCTATTATGAAGCTCTGTTTCATAAAACAAGCTTATCTTGTTCCATCTACTAAAATTATAATAAGCTGTAAAAAGCTATGGATACATTTTAGAGGCACACAATGATAACTATTACCTTCCTATTAATTAATCCCTTAATAATTACTACCTGTTCTTCTAAAATTATTCCTATAAAGGATAAGTAATGATGGAGAAGAAAATTGGTCTATTTTTTGATGCAGAGAATATAAGTGCAAAGTTTGTTGATGAAATATTTGATGAACTAGCAAAGGTTGGTGAAGTAATAATAAAAAAAGCTTACCATAATTGGAGTCATCCACAGTCTCAATCTTGGCAGGAAAAACTACAAGAGTTTGCAATTAATCCTATTCAAATCTTCCCAAATCTTTCAGGAAAGAATGCTGTCGATATTAAATTAACAGTAGATGTTATTAATCTTACATATGTAAATAAGATTGATACTATAGTCATAGTTTCAAGTGATAGTGACTTTACAGTTCTTGCAGCTGATATAAAATCAAAGGGAATTGAAGTTATAGGTTTTGGAGAGGTAAAGACTCCTGATTCTTTTAGGAAAGCTTTTTCATCGTTCTACGAGCTACCTAGAAAAAAGAAAACACCTTTAAATATTTTAAGAGATGCTATTAAGAATACTAGAAAAGATGATTCATATGCTAACTTATCAGATGTAACAATATATCTTAAGAATAAGAATTCCTCTTACAATGCACAGAACTATGGTGCATTAAAATGGAGTGATATTATTAAGGAGTATGATGATTATTTTAAAATTGAGTATAGGAATAATAAAAGTGTTCTTTTTGTAAAACTTTTAAATTGATTTTTAACAAGAGAGCAATTATCTCTCTTTTGTTATTACTTTAAATAAATTATCATTAGTTTTCTATAAGTTCTAAATTGAAATTATTTTTTAACAATCTCTTCTTTTTTATCTATTTCATCTACTTTTTTTTCAGACTTACCAACAATTAGATTTTTTGTTTCAACTACACCTTTTGCTGTAAGAGCAAGTGTACCAATAACTGCAAATACTGCTACTGCACCAACATAAGCAGGAGCATTAACTGTATGTTTCATTGTTTTAACCGCTAAATTATCTGTTTTCTTCACAGCACAACCACTTAATAACGCAACAGCTAAGATAGCTACAATAATATTTTTTTTCATTTTTTCCTCTTGTTAGTATAATAAAATACAAGCTTTATTCATAATTGTATTATATACAATAATTATTATTTTCAATGAATTATTATGTAAATATTACAATTCAGTATAGAGTTTTTACAAGTAGCAAGTGATGTGAGGAATTTATTAAAATCATCACATCAAGATTATAAGAGATTGTATAATAATATTTAATTGATGAATTACTAGTTACTCATGTAATAAATTTAAACGAATAAAAGTTAATTTTATGCTTAAGTATACAAAGAAAACAAGTCATTAAAGTTAGAACTTAATTAAAATAATCATCTCTTATTTCAATAGATAAACAACAAATTTATAGTTAAATTTTTTAGATCTTTCTTATTAAGTAAAAGATAAATTAAATTGAAAAAATAAAGTGAATTAATGAAATAAAATTTAAATTAAAAATGAATTACATTTATGTAAAAATATTTTTAAAAAGTAATAAAAAAGATTTTGTAGTTGTATTTGAAAAAGCATTTGAGAAAATTGTTTTATTAAAATCTTCTAACGATTCCACAAAAAGAATAGAAGAAAAGAATGCTACTAAAAAAAAGAAATTAATTAAATAGATATGAAGAATTAACCAATGAATCTTAATGATTTATTTACAGATAATTTTAGATACAAACTATGTAATTTTATAAATGCATTATTGTACAAAACTAAAGAATCAATTTGTTTTAAGAAGAAGAATTAGAAGAAATAAATTAAAGAGTTGCGAAGAGAAAAAGTGATGCGAAAAAGTTTAAAAGAGTAGAAGAAAATATTCCAATTTTTTTTAAAATAGCTAATGTTTTAAAAGACAAAAATAGAATGTTTGAAGAAGATAACGTATTGATGTTTAATAGATTATCGAAATTATTTCAAGTAGATTTAAGTGGAAATATTACATTTAAAAAGATGATTTTAAAGAGTAGGTTTTTATTGTGACAAGTCGAAACTTGAAGAAAAAAAGAACTAGTAAGGTTATGAAAAAATGAATAAAAAATTTTGAATTTAACGAAGTGATTTGTTTAAATA
>NZ_JBGUES010000052.1:0-13181 GCF_041821165.1 Poseidonibacter sp.
AATCTTCAACAGACATTCTTAATGCTAATTTATCTTTTGTAATTCCAGCATTATTAACTAAATAAGATAATTCTCCATCTGCATCTACGATTGTTTTAATTGCAGATGTAAACTCTTCTTCACTTGTAACGTCAGCTTTAATAATTGCAGCTTTTCCACCTGCTGCTTCAATTTCTTCTTGAATTTTTTCAGCAGCTTGCGCTCCACTTCTATAATTAATCCATACTTTTAATCCATAAGAAGCAAGAGTTTTTGCAATTTCTGCACCAATTCCTCTGCTAGCTCCAGTAACTAATACATTTGAACCTGTAAAATTCATTTTTTTCCTTTTATATTTATAATTCTTAATTTTGGTCTATATTATATCTTTAATTTTATAAATTAATATTTATGAAATCAAACGCCTCTTTTATTATCCCAAATTCTTATATGTAATCTATCGCAATATTTATAACCATTTTCTATTGACATATCAATAACAGCTTGGCAATTTTTATTGATTTCTATTGCTGTATCACCCATTGGCATTAAAAAAACATCACACCTTGGAATATCAGCTAAAATATCTTTTATTTCATCTTTTGCAACTTCAAGTGAATCTTTATTTATTACAAATTTTAAATAAGACTCTTTTGTATTTGTAAGAATCTTTTTTAATGTTTCTTTATTTACCCTTTTTTTAAGTGGCTCAAGTGAATTACTTAATTTTACACTCATTGAAAAAAGTATATCTTTTTGGTAGTCATATTCAAAATTTAAATTTAAAGATGCATTTGTTTCAATAGTAACTTTATGACCTTTGTTTATATAATATTGTAATAAGTTTTGAAACTCTTGTTTATTCCAATAAAGTAAAGGTTCTCCACCTGTAATTACAATATCTATTTTATAATTGTATTTTTTCGAAAGTTTATTCACTTCATCTAAAATATCTTTATGTGATTGATATTTTGTCCATGTATCTTTAAATGCATTGTCTACTGCATAATATGTATCACAAGCACATTTTTTAATTCCACTTGGAGTTTCATATTCAACATTAAAACCTTTACATGAAAAGTTACATTTTCCAAATCTAATAAATATTGATGGTGTTCCTACTAATTTTCCTTCACCTTGAATAGTAGGGCCAAAAATTTCATTTATTTCAAGCATAAAAAGTACTTTTACTTTTAGGAGTTTCTAAAAATTCTATATGTGAAACTTTTACATTTAACTTATTCATCTTTTCTTGAACGATTTTTAAAAACCATGCTGATAAATTTTCACTAGTAGGTACAAAGTCAACAATAATATAACTTTCATATAATTCTGTTATATGAGTTTCTTCATCTTTAAAGGCAGTTAAATTTACTAGTTTATAACCTTGAGGAAATGAAATTAAATCTTCTTTATTTATATTTGGCAATAAAGTATTAAATAAAGGGTCATTTATATCTAATATAAATTTATGATCAAGTACATCATCAATAAAAAGTTTAAACCAGTTTAAATGTTTAAAATCTGTAACCATTCCATCTTTTAATTCACTTGCTTCTAAATAAACTAATATTTTCCCTTGATGACCGTGTAAATGTCTACACTTTAAACATGGGTCTAATGAAAATTCTGTATTTAATGATTGTGACCAAACTCTATGACCATAACAAAATTCAAACTCTTTTGAAATTTTCCAGTGCATTAATTTGCCTTATAAGGAATTGGATCTACTGCATTTGCAATTTTAAATCCATTTAATCTTAATCTACAAGAATCACATACTCCACAAGCTTCTTGTTCTTCTTTATAACAAGACCATGTATGTTCAAGTGGAACATTTAATTCTAAAGCTTTAGTTACAATTTGTGCTTTACTTAAATGAACTAAAGGTGTTTTGATTTCTATTTTTGTTTCTTCTTTTGTACCTTGATTTATTGCTTTTTTCATATCAGCTATAAATTCATCTGTACAATCAGGATATCCAGAACTATCTTCTTGAACTACACCAATATACATAGCACTTGCTTCTTCTTTTTCAGCAATTGCAGCTGTAATTGAAAGGAAAATACCATTTCTAAAAGGTACATATGTTATTGGAACACCAGCTTCTACACCATTAATTGGAATATCAATAGTGTCATCTGTTAAAGCGCTTGCACCAATTTGAGTAAAAAATGGTATATCAATTTCATATTTGTTTATAATTTTTAAATCACTACAAATATTTCTAAATGCAGTTAATTCTCTATCTTGAGTTCTTTGTCCATAATTAAAATGAACGGCAATAATTTCATAGCCATCTTCTTTTGCTATATATGATGATAAAGTGGAATCCATTCCGCCACTTAAAATACATATTGCCTTTTTCTTCGAGATATTATTCATGTGTTAAAAAGTCCTTTTTCTTATTTGTAAAGAATTTCCAATTTATTGGAAGAATTTTTATTAAATTACTTGTAGTTAGTTGTTCCACATCTTTGTCTAATATTATCATTGAATTACAAGAACTCAATACTGAAACCATTCCAGGAGATCTTTTTTCTGAAATTTCAAAACTTTCTCCATTGAAAAATCCTGGGATAATTGTAGTTCTACCTTTTCTAAGTGAATAATTGTTTTTTAATTTTGAGTTAATAAAATTCAAATAAACTTCATTACTTCCTGATAATTTTTGAATTAATATTTTTCCTATTACTTCAAAAACTAATGAACAAGCTAGTGGATTACCTGGTAAATTTAAAATAAAAGTATTTTCAATTTTTCCAAATACAGTTGGTTTTCCTGGTTTTATTGCAATTGAATCAAAAATTGTTTTAAAATTCAATTCATTAAAAGCACCTTTTGTAAAATCAGCATCACCAACAGAAACACCACCTGATGTAATAATTAAATCAGCATCTAAAGAGTTTCTAATCAGTTCTTTTATTGATTCAATTGAATCTTTTGCTTGTCCAATAAAATTAACATCACATCCTAACTCTTTTACTCTTGATATTAAACTTGGAGTATTTGAATTATAAATTTGATAATCTTCTATTTTTTCATAATGAAGTTTTAATTCTTCTCCACTTGAAAAGACTACAACTTTTGGTTTTTTATAAACTTTTATATGTGTTTTACCTTGTGAAGCTAATAATGTAATTTGTGAGAATAGTAATTCTTCACCTTTTTTTATTAATATTGTATTTAATTTTATATCTTCACCAATAAATCTAATATGTTGGTATTCTTTTACTTTTTGTATAATTTTTATTTTATTGTTATTAAGTTTTTCAATATTTTCTTTTGGAATAATAGCAGTACAGTTATTTGGAATTCTTGCACCAGTCATAATTTTAATACATTTATTTTTTTGTAATAAAGTAGTATTATTATCACCTGCAAAAATAGTGTCAATTATTTCAAGTTCATTTTCATAATCTTCATAAATAATTGCATAACCATCCATTGCTGAATTGTTAAATTTTGGTAAATTTGTAATTGCTAATATATCTTCTGCAATAATTCTATTTTGAGCATTTTCTATTGGAATTATTTCATAATTTAAATTTGTTTGAATATTTAAAACAGAATCTATTGCTTCTTCTAGAGAAATTGACATTTCATCCCTTTTTTTATTAAAATAAAAACTTATGACAAGTTAGATATAATACCAAAATTTTTTAAAAGTGAGATAAACGATAATGGAATTAATGCAAAGCGCAGTAGATACACATGTTTACACAATATATTTTTTTCTAGCAATTATGCTATTTAATTTTTATTCTGTATCAAGAGAAAAAGATTTCATGACTTTAGCTAAAAGACTAAGAGTTATGACACCACTATATCATCTTACAAATGCAATAGTAATTTACACAGGTACAATTGTTGCATTTTATGCACAGGTAATGAGTATTACAATTTTTTTAATGATACCTGCATCGATATTTTTATTAGTTATTGAAATAAAAAGATATAAAAAAATGAGAGTAATCAAACTTGATAATATTCAAGCTCAAGAAGAGTTTTATAAATTCGCAAAAAAAGTATACACAATAGAAATTATGGTTATTGTTTCTATTTATATAATTAGTAAAGTATTTTAATCATGCAATTTACTTATAGTGTTGAGTCTGGAAGTAATATTTTAAATATTCAAGATGATATTTATAAATATTTAATAAAAGCTAGACGACATAAAATAGGGGATAAAATTTATTTTAGAAATCTAAAAGATGATTTTATTCATCTTTATGAATTAGTTTCTATTGATAGAAGAAGTGCAATTTTTAATCTTATTTCTAGTGAAGAAAAAGTTTTACTTAATAATACATCATTACACTTAGGTTGGTGTGTTGTTGACCCTAAAACGGTTGAAAAATATATTGCATCATTAAATGAAATGGGTGTAGAGAAAATCACTTTTATTTATAGTGAATTTTCACAAAAAAACTTTACAATAAATATTGAAAAACTAGAAAAAATATTAATTAATTCTTCTTCTCAATGTGGACGTTCAAATATTATAAAAATTGAACTTTGTGATAGTATTGAAGAGTTTTTAGAAGAAAATGATGATGTTTACTTCTTAGATTTTTCACATACAAATATTGATGATAAAAAAGATAGTATTAAAACTTTAGTAATTGGTTGTGAGGGTGGTTTTTCTGATAATGAAAGAAAGATATTTGATAAAAAGAATATTGTAGGTTTTAATTCTTCTTTGATTTTAAGGTCAGAAACTGCTATTATATCAGCTAGTTCTAAAATACTTTTATAAAAAATAAAAAGATAAACAAAAGTTTATCTTTTTATCTGTCTTACCAACTTCTTACAATTGAGTGACATCTTGAACATGCATTTAACATATCAGAATATGAATTTGCAGCGTCAATATATGCTTTATTATCTAAGTTAGCTTTTAACTCACTAATATCTAAAGTAATTCTTTTAGCAGAATTAACAGCAACATTAGTCATGTGCTTTTTATTATCAGGTAAGTAATTAGAAATCACTTTTTTATCTGAGAATAATGCATTACCTTCTTCAACAAGTTTAGTACCGCTTTTAATTAATTCAAGATTATTATTTAAAAAACCTTGTTGAATTTGAGTCATACCTTGTTCCATGATTGACATAGATTTTTTCATAACATCTTGAGCATTAGCAACACCAATAAAAAGAGCTGCAGCTAAAATAATTTTACCTATTTTCATAGTTTTCCTTTTGTTTTTTATTGTAAAGAAGTTCTTAATGAACTTCTCTCCATTTACTAGCTTTCCATAGGAATGCAAAAATAGCAAAAATAACCATATAAATTAAGAACTTAGGTCCTAACTCTTCTCTTTGCGCTTTTTTAGAATCACCAACTTCTTCTAAGTATGAAATAACTTGATTTTGTGAATCTTCAGTTAATCCAACTCTTGGCATTGCTGTTCCCTCTAAGTGTTTTTGTGGGTCATTAACAAAAGTTGTTAAGTATTCATGTCCTCTTGATTTAATAAATTGAGATAAATCAGGTGGAATTTTACCCATGTATGACTTGATATTTTCATCAGGTGTAAATGATGCCATTGTACCTTTTTGCATATCAGCATATTTAATAGCATGACATCTTTGACAAGCATCAGTAAATACTTCTTTATTACTCATTTCTTTAGGAGCAATAGATTGTAAATAAGCTACCATATCAGCAATTTCTTGTGGTTGCATCCAAGAATAACCTGGCATTGGGTGAACTCTACCATCAACAAATTTATGAGAAACTTTTGATGCAGTTGCAGGATCTTTAATAAATGCAGCTAAATAATCAGCATTGTATAATTTTCCAGCAGTACTTAAGTCAGGAGGTGTAACACCATATGCAGCAGCAGAGCTAGCATTATCCATAACTTGAGGGAAACCTTTTGCTTCAATAGAGTGACAAGCAGTACAATTTGATGTAACTAAAGTTTCACCATTTGCAGCATTACCTTCTAAACCATTTAAACCATCAACATCTGTAAATTTGAAATCTGCTTTTTCAACGTGTGGGTGCATTTGAGAGTGAGCAAATGGCTCAACTCCCCAATATGTAATAAGCGTTAAAGCTACTACTACTGCTAGTATTTTTAATTCTCTCATTATAATGATCCCCTTTTCTTAGCGTCAATTTTAGTAACGATTGGAAGTATAACAAATAATAAAATAAATGCTACAGCTGCAAAGAATCCAACCCATGCATTTGTACCTGTTGGAGGTAATTTACCATAAACAGTTAATACAATTAAATCTGCCATTAATATCCAGAACCATATAAAGAACGCAGGTCTTTTGTGAGCTGGTAAAATTACAGGATCTCTATCTAACCATGGTAATACTAAGAAAATAGCATTAGCAAATGCAAAGGCAATTAAACCAATATCAAATGCACTAAATCCAGCAATATCAAAGAAGAATCCTCTTAATACTTCGTACGACCATAAGAAATACCACTCAGGGTAAATATGCGCAGGAGTAACCATATTATCAGCAGGATCAAAGTTAACTGGATCCATTGCAAAATTATAATGGAAGAATACTAAATAGAAATAGAAAATTAAGAATACACCTAATACAGCTAAATCTTTAGAAATAAATACAGGCCAGAAAGGAATAACTTTAGATTCTTTTTTATTACCAGCTAAATATTTTTCAGCTTCTTCATCAAAATCAAACTCATCAGAAGATTGATTATTAACATGAGGAATTCTTAAAGTATAGAAGTGTAATCCAATAATACCCATAATAGTAATAGGTAATAAGAATACGTGTAACATAAAGAATCTAGTTAAAGTAGCATCAGCAACATTAAAGTCACCTCTAATCCATACAACTAAAGCATCTCCAATTACAGGAACTCCACCAAATAGGTTAGTAATAACCATTGCAGCCCAGTAAGACATTTGTCCCCATGGTAACATGTATCCTGAGAATCCAGCAGCTGAGAATGTCATAAATAATAACATACCAGAAATCCAAATCATTTCTCTACCTTGTTTATAAGAACCATAGTAGATACCTGTAAACATATGAATATAAATAATTAAGAAAATTACAGAAGCTGCAACACCGTGCATATGTCTAAATAGCCAACCAAATGCAACTTCTTGCATAATTGTATAGTTAACAGAATCAAATGCTAATGCAACATCAGGTTTGTAGTACATCATTAAGAAAATACCAGAAATTACTAATATACCAAAAGTAGTTGCTAGTAATACTCCCATTGCCCATAAGAAGTTGATATCTTTTGGAATCCAATATTCAGTCATCATAACTTTGTTAAGTGTAGTAGTATTTAACCTTTGGTCTAACCACTCACCAACAGAGTTTGCTTTTTCAAACTTTGCCATAAATTCCCCTTACGCCATCATCGCAGCTGCGATTGCTTTGTATTCTGGTCCTTCTTCACCTAAAACGATAGAAGTACCTTTTACACTAAATGCTGGTAGATCAAGTGGTCTTGGTGGTGGTCCAAACACTTGTTCTGCACTAGGGTTAAATTCCCCACCGTGACATGCACATTTCCATTTTGTTTTCTTCCAAGCTGGAATACAACCTAAGTGAGTACATAGACCAATAGCAACAGTATATCTATCAGTACCGATTACTAAATCTCTTTTGTTTTCACCCATTTCAGCAGTTTTTTTAAGAAGGAAAATTGGTTTTCCCCTCCAACTAACAGTTACAGGTTGACCCGCTTTTAATGTACCTATCTCGACAGTTGTAAAACCACCTGCAAGTACACTAGGAAGTGGATCCCATGCTTGTTTCATACCAACAAGTGACGCAGCACCACCTACTGCAGCAACTGCAGCAAATGAGTAACCAAGAAAATCTCGTCTATTAGTTTTATTAGACATAATTTGGCTTCCTTTTTTTTTAAATTAGAATGCAATATTATATTACTAAATTACTTAAATAGCATTGACCTAGGTCATAAATGAAAAGTGTTTAAAAATTTTGTGAAGTTACTACACAGTGAAAAGATAAAGTTTATTAAATGAGAAATTATTAGAGAAACTTATGCTTCTCTAATAAATTTTACAATTTCAGATTCTATATTTTCTTTATCGATAATAGAATCATGATTTATTTTTGCAGTAAATAAATCTTTAATACTTTGAGGTAAATTAGCATTATATTTTGATGAAATTTCATCTAATGCTTCTTTATCACTGTATTTTGTGTCATTATTATTTAATGAATTTAACACAGTTGGTGAAAATTTTGTCCATTCTGCTGTTGAATATAATACAGTTTTTAGGTTTTTTTCTTTTAAATTTTCATAAGCTTTTAAACAAGTTGCAGTATGAGGATCCATTAAATATCCTTCATCTAAAAACTCTTTTATTATTTTTTGACCATAATTATCATCTGAATTTACAGCAGAAAAATATTTTTGAAGTTTTTTAGTTTCATCTTCTGTCATAGTGAAAATATTATTGTCGTTTAAGTCTGTCATTAATTCTTTAGTTCTTTGTGCACCATATAGTGAGTAAATAACTCTTTCAATATTTGATGATTTTAAAATATCCATTGCAGGTGATTTTGTTAATTTTAAATCTTTTCCTCTAATATCATAAATACCTGTATTTATCCATTGAGTTAAAATATTGTTTTCATTTGAAGCTACTAATAGTTTTTCAATTGGAACACCCATATTTTGAGCATAGAATCCACCTAAAACATTTCCGAAGTTTCCACTTGGAACTATTAAATAAATTTTTTCTCCAAATGTAATTTCTTCTTGTTTAAGAAGTTGAATATATGACCAAAAGTGGTAAATAATTTGAAATATAATTCTTCCAAAGTTAACAGAGTTTGCAGCTGAAAGTTTTATACCATCATTTTGTAATTCTTCTTTAAAGCTATCAGAAGCTAAAAGACTTTTTAATGCACTTTGAGCATCATCAAAGTTTCCTTTTATTCCAATTACTTTTAGGTTTTTCCCATCTTCACAAACCATTTGTAATTTTTGAACATCACTTGTTCCACCATCTGGATATAAACAAGCTACTTGGATATTTTCTTTATTTTTAAATGTATTTAATGCAGCTGGTCCTGTATCTCCAGAAGTTGCTGCTAAAATTAAATATTTTTCATCTCTTTTTTTTGCAATTGAAGATAAAATTGAACCAAAAGGTTGTAATGCCATATCTTTAAATGCTCTTGTTGGTCCATGATATTGTTCATGTACAAATAAGTCATTTTTAACTTTTACAACAGGACATGGGTTGTTTTTATCATCAAAATTATCATATAAATCTAAAGCTTTATTAATTTCACTTTCATCAATATCAATTTCAAATGCTTTTAAAATATCAAAAGCTAACTCTTTATAAGATTTATCTTTATGATTTAAAATAAAGTTTTCTTCTAATACAGGTAGTTCTTTTGGTACATATAATCCACCAAATGAAGCACTTGGGTTTAGTATTGCATGTGAAAATGTTGCTTCAACTGGTTTAACACCATCATTTCCTCTAGTTTCTACAAAATTCATAATTTTCCTTATATCTTATCGTTTAATAATTTATTCATATCAATGCCATTATTTGGATTATCTTTTCTTAAAAATTGAGTTCCAATTCCATCACTTGTGAATAGTTCAAGTAAAATTGAATGTTCAACTCTTCCATCTATAATATGTGCTTTATTTACACCATTACAAATAGCATCTACACATGAATCAACTTTAGGAATCATTCCACCTGCAATTGTTCCATCTTTTTTATAATTTTCTACATCGCTTTTATCTAAAGAGTTTAGAAGTTTACCTTCTTTATCTAATACACCTACTGTATCTGTTAGGAATAATACTTTTTGTGCACCAACAGCAATTGCAATTTGTGAAGCAGCAACATCAGCATTTATATTAAATCCTGGATGATTAGGTTCAGCACTATCAGCAATAGGAGCAATAACAGGAATAAAACCTTCTTTTATAAGATTATTTATCATTTCACCATTTACTTTTGTAACAACACCCGTATATCCAAACTTGCCATTATCTTTTGGTTGTGCTTGAATAATTGCTGAATCTTTTCCAGAAATTCCAATAGCTTTTGCACCATGGTGATTTAATAAAGATGTAATATTTTTGTTTATCTCACCACTTAGTACCATTTCAACTATTCTCATAGTTTCTTCTGATGTAACTCTATGACCATCAATAAACTCTGATGGAATTTCTAATTTTTCTAATAATTCAGAAATTCTAGCACCTCCACCATGTACAATTACAGGTTTAATTCCTACAAGTGATAGTAAAGCTATATCTTCTGCAAATTTTTCTTTTAATTCAGGGCTTGTTTGTGCAGAACCACCATATTTAATAACAATAGTTTTTCCATAAAATTTTCTAATATGAGGAATTGCATCAAGTAGAACTTGAACTTTTTGATGTTTCTTTTGCATTTATATTATCCTAAGCTGATTTTTAAAATGTTGCATTATATCTAAAACAATCTTATATGATAAAAATTGTTATATTATTAGTTAAAAGCTGTAAATATATTAAATTATAACGTTTACTTCTGTATGATACTTTATGAAAAAATATTTAGCTCTAAAAGCCAGCGCTGGTTCTGGAAAAACATTTGCCTTAACGGTACGATATATTACACTTCTTTTATTAGATGCAAAACCTAATGAAATTTTAACTCTTACATTTACTAATAAAGCTGCAAATGAAATGAGTGAAAGAATTTATAAAACTTTATTAACTTTAGGTGATGATGAAGCATATTTAAATGCGATTATTTCTGAATCAAAGTTAAAAAAAGAAGATATTCTTGGTAAAAAAAATATACTTATAAAGTCATTTTCAAATGCAAATTTATCTATTTTTACTATTGATAAATTTATAAATAAAATATTAAGAGAATTTTGTGGTTATGTTGGTGTGTCTGATGACTTTGAAATAAAAGTTGATGATATAGAAAGCTTAAGTATGAAGTTTTTACAATCATTATCTTCATCACAATTTGATACATTAATTGATTTTTCTATTTATGAAAAGAAAAAATTTAATTCTATTTTTGAATTATTTAAAAATCTTTTAGAAAAAAATGAAACAATTGATATTGTAAATATTGATGTTAAATTAATAAATCTACAAAAAGATGAAGTATTACAAAAAGCATATAAAATAAAAGAGTTTATTCAAAACTGTCCAAATGCATCTGCATCTGCTGTAAAAGCAGTTGATTTTAATAAATTTGACGAATTATTTACAAAAACATGGTTAAGTAAAGATAATGCCTGTGAATATTCTTATTTTAAAAAGTGTTCAGATGAAACACTTGAATTATATTTTCAAGATGTAAAAGAGCAAATAGCTTTATATTATAAATTAAGGGCAGGGTATAGTTTAAGTAAATTATTCGAATTATATTTAATGTTTAAAGAGTTTAAATCAAGTTTTAATAAAAACAAAAACTATTTAGAGTTTAATGATATTTCAAACTTAGTATATGAACTTTTATCATCTGATAAAATAAATAATAAATTTTTGTATTTTAGATTAGATTCTAAATTTTCACATATTTTAATGGATGAGTTTCAAGATACATCATTATTACAATATAAAATTATAGAACCAATGATAAAAGAAATTATGTCAGGAAATGAAAATGAATTTAAATCATTTTTTTATGTAGGTGATATAAAACAATCAATTTATAGATTTAGAGGTGGAAAACGAGAACTTTTTGATTATGTTGCAAATGATAATAAACTTTTAGAAGTAGAGGTTTTAAATACAAACTATAGATCAAGTGAAAATATCATATCTTATGTAAATTCACTTTTTAATAACTTACCATCATATGAATATCATGACCAATTATCAATTAGAAAAGGTGGCTATGTTGAAGTTTTAGAAGATACTGCTTTAGATGAAGATGAAAAGTTTGTAAATGTAGCAGCTAAAATTGCTTCATTAATAAAAGAGGGTGTAAATTCAAATGATATAGCAATATTAACATATACAAATGCTGATGTTTTAAGTTTATATTATTATTTAAAAGATAAATTTCCATCACTTAAAATTACTACTGAAATGACATCAAAATTAATTAATCAAGAAAATGTTCAAGCAATAATAAATGCTATTAAATATCTTTATTTTAAAGAAGATATTTATAAAGAAAATTTAAATGCCTTAATTGGAAACAAGGTTCTTACAAAACTTAATTTAAATTTTGATTTAGATAAAAAATCTGTTCAAGAATTAATTTATGAAATATCAACTTATCTAAAAATTATAGATGAAAATGTAATCAAGTTTATAGATGTTTGTTCTACATATAATAATATTGTAGACTTTGTTTATGAAGTAGATAAGATGGATGCTATTATGGAAAATAGTGAATCTTCTGGTCTTCAAATCTTAACAATTTTTAAATCTAAAGGATTAGAGTTTAATACAGTAATAATGCTAGATAGAATTAAAAGAAAAAATATTGATAAATCATCGCTATTATTTGAATATGATAGTGTAAATCTAAATAATATTTTCTATAAAATTAAAGGTTATGAAAACTATAATAAAGAGTATGCAAATGCACTTAAAAAAGAGAAAAAGCTAAGTTTAGAAGATGAAATAAATATTTTATATGTAGCTCTTACACGTGCTAAAAATAATATGATTATATTTAAAAAAGTTAAATCTTCTGTTTTTGATATCTTAAATATGGGAATTATAAAACAAGGTACTATTATTCAAAGTATAAATGCCTCAAAAAATTATGAAAAAAAAGAAAAAGTTTTATATACAGCCTTGCCTTTAGGTACACAAGAAAAACAAATAGCAAAAGAAAAAGATAGTGATAAAAATCGATTACACTCTAAGTATTTTGGTATTACTACACACTTTTGTTTAGAAATGATGAGTGAATTTAATATAAATAGTTTAGATGAATCAATTAATTTAGCAAAAACTAGGTTTTCTAATTTTTTAAGTCAAAAAGATTTTGATGATATTAAAAATAGAATTACTCTTTTAATACAGAATGAGCAGTTTTCATCTTTATTAAAAGATTCAGAGTTTATATCAGAGCAATCACTTGTTTTTAATGGAGAAATTAAGATAATAGATTTACTTTTATATAAAGAAGATAAGTATTATATCTTCGATTATAAAACTACAAAAGATAAATCAAATGAACATATAAAACAAGTTAGCTACTATAAAA
>NZ_JBGUES010000053.1:0-12800 GCF_041821165.1 Poseidonibacter sp.
ACATTAATTAATTTCTCACCATGCAGAGCTTTATTTAATTCATTAAAGAAATTAAGCAATAGATTTTTTCTAAACTCAGTATAATTTTTGTATTTATTTATATAAATCTTAAACTCATTACTTGCTAATTTATACTTGTATAAAATTTCATTTATTTTAACAGATGAGTTTTCAAATTCATTCATTGATACCAAAGCTTTATATTGATCCAATTTTTTTGATGATAAAGAAAATTCATTAATTTTATAATCAAAAATTGATTCATCTTTCATTCTAAGAAGTTTTTCAGATACTCGACCAAGATATAAGTATGCACTTCCTATTATAAATAATAAATCTCCACCTCTAATATCGTTGTATAATCTTTTTGCTAGTATTTCAATATCATTCTCATGAGATATCAAAACAGTTGATTTTGTTAAATTATCATGAACATAATTCATAAAATTACCAGTAGTATAAAGTTTATCAATATTGCTTTGATTAATCATTTCTGCTAATTCTTCATGAGATTCTTTTGTCCAAGAAGAATCCTTTTTAATTGATATTCCACCAACTAATGCAATTACTTTACCCTTAACATTAAAGTTTTTTAAATCATTAAAAGCTGACTTCATGCCATGAATGCCACCTCTTCTACTTTGATCATAGAAAATTACGTCACCAGATTTTTTAGGAATTTTAATAAGTTTACCCATTGTTTCAAAAGGTTTAATACCTTCAAAGTCTTTTGCAGCTTTTTTTACATCAAAGCCCATCTCTTTTATAGCAAGTAAAATTCCAACACTTGATAAAGGAGCATGTTGTTGAATCATTGGAACAAAATAACTAATGTCTTCACCGTCAATATTGGCATCAACAATCCAACCTATTCTCTCTGAATCAAAAGTCTGTTTTATAAGTTGAGCTTTATCGTTTTTTGAGATTCCATAACTTATTATCTCTACATTAGGTTTTCTATTATAAATTGCATTTAAAAGCTTAGGATAATGTTCAATATGAGAATTAACAATACACTTACCATTTTGAGTTAATCCTTCAACTACAGAAGATTTAGCAAGCATTATATTATCTATTGTTTTATGCATATCCATATGATTTGGTCCAATATTTGTAAAAAAGCAAAGGTTTGGATTTACCATTTTTGTTCTTTCAACTCTATAAGCTTCATCACTTCCAACAGATACTTCATTTATTTCAATTTTATCATCAAGTTCTAAATTAATTAAAGACCTTAAAACAGGAACTTCTGTATTTGCACTATTCAATACTGCATGAGTTTTTATCTGTTTATTTAAAAGATGATGGAATTGTACTTTTGCACCAGTTTTACCTTCTGTACCTGTTACTAGAACAGTATAAGGATTATGTTCTTGTCTTACTTTTATTGCACATTTTTTAAATGCTTCAAAGCAATCATCAACAAGTAAAACGGGCAAATTATCTACATATTTAAAATATTGTTTATCATCAATAACAATTGCTTTAATTCCTTTTGACAAAACCTTTTGAAGTTCAATAATTGGATTTTTTTGTTCTTTTATCCAATCTTTAATTGCCATAGCAAAGTAAATATTACCACTTCTATATGTTCCATAAGTTCCTACCCCAGAAAAAGTCATATTATTATCAATTTCTGTTAACCATTTGCCTTTTGTATAATCATTAAGTTTATTGACAGTTAGAAATATTTCTTTATATGAGTCAACTTTTTCTTTTAAAGTTTTTGCCATTTCTACAAATTTTTTTCTACTTTTAGTTTCCATATCTAATATGGAATAATTAAATAGTTCTATTTCTGGATTTTCAATTAATTGTTTTGTTCTTTCTATTCCCTTCTTAATTTCTTCAATCCATTGAGAATGAGAAACTTCATTATCTAAATTTGGATTTTCTAATATTGCAGGAGGAAAACCATTAAACATCAGAAGATGACTTAAAGTTACACAACTAAAAGTTCTACTATTTCCATCTGGAAAAGGATGAAGAAGCTCTAATTCTCTTGGTACAAGAGAAATAACTTCTAATTTTTCTTCATCAGTTTTAGCTTTTTTAATATTTGTATTATATTTATTAATAATTTCTTCCATTTTATAAACCATTAACATTTGAACAGTATGTTTAGCTTCATAAAATTCATGTAAAGATAATTTTCCATCAAGTGCATCTATTTGTTTTTTATCCAAATTAGGATACCAATTTCTATAATTAATTTTTTTATCATTAATCATTGCTTGATATACATCTTTTACATTTAATTCATCAGCTGTTTTACCCCATTTAGAAGAATTAAAAATTGATGTACCATCACCTTTTCTTAATTCAAATACTTCAACTAAATGTTCATATGTTGTAGATTTTGCAAAAAATGGCATTCCCGAATTTAAATATCTAATATCACCAGGACTTGATTTTAGATTTGTTGTTTCAACACTTAACATACATATTTTATGTAATTCTCTTAAATAAGTTGCCTTTAATCCTTGCGAAATATCAAAATTATCTATCATAAAAGAAAACCCATTTAATAAAGCAGAAACTGAACCTCTTTCTCCTGATTCATAACCTATCCATCCATCATATTTTTTTTGAAATCTACCATCAACAAAAAATCTCCAATATTGTGATTCATCAATCTTTTTTAAAAAGTGTATTCCTGACATTAATATTCCTTGTTGTTAAGCTTTGTTAAAAAATTATTTATATTTTGATAATTTATATTTTTTATAAAAACACAATCATCCTTTTTTATATCTCTTATTATTTCATTTTCTATTTCTTCTATGCTATTGGCATGATTTTTCCATATTTGGAAATTTGATAAAACTTCTTGATGATTCCTAAAGTTATTTGTTGTAAAAAGAGAATCAATTCGAGCTTTTTGGATTAATTCTTTAAATTCATTAATAAAAGTTTTATCAATACTCTTTTGTGATAGATCTATAAATTCAGAAACTATTACAATTTTTTTTCCATTGTTTTTTGTCTTAGTTGAAGAGACAATTTTAAAAAATTCTCTAAAAGACTCTAGATTATTAGATGTGTTATGTATATTCAAAGTTAAGGCTTTTGATTTAGTATTCATCATAGGTATCAATCTTGCAAAGAAACAAGAAGCGTGTTGAACACTATCAACTCTAACCCATTGTCTTGTAAGTTTAAATCTAAAACTATGTAGAGCTTTTTTAGGATTTATATGTGCATAAACTGATTTTTCATCATGAAAGGTTTTCATTAATCCTTTTGCACTTAACATCATATGTTCCATTATCCATGAAGCTTTTTCATCATCTTCTAAATATTTTGCAAGGTAATAAGCACTAACTACACCTTCACATCTAGAAGCATCATGATAAACATGGTCACCATATTCATAATAAAAACCACCTATATAGTCTTTATTTATGTCTAAAGTATTTTTATCTTTGTACATATGCTCAAACATTTGTTTAGTATCATTAAAAACAAAATCAATATAATTTTTCTTTTTTAAACCTTCAACTTTTACCCACTCTTCAATAGCTTGCATAAGCCAAGCATCAGCAGGTAATGTATCAAACATATAATCATATTTTATAGGTCGAACATCAACTAAAAAGTCGAGTGCTTTTTCACTTTTATCTTTTATATCAATTTTTAGTTCTTCATTTATATTCTTAATATGTAAATAATATAAGGCTAATCCAAGTAAGGCCTCACCTGGATAATAAAATGAAAACAACTCTTTTTTTACGTTATCATCTACATTAATAAGTGGTTTTCCTTCATTAAATAAAGGATGAATATAATAACCTAACATTTCTCCATCATTATCTACTCTACTTAAAATATGTCTTACTAAACCATCTATATATTTTCTATAAGATTCATCACCTGTATGCATATAATAATGCATTAAGGCAACCAAACCAATTCCTGCACCACCTAATTTTGATTTTTTATTAAAAAATGGAAAACAAGCATAGTTATCATTATATGTATGTTCTTTAAAAGTTGAAAGTAAAAAATCAATTGAATCTTTTGCTTTATTTAAATATATCTGTTTATTAGTTAATTCATAAGCTCTTAGTAAAGAGATTGTTCCTCCACTATGTCTTAAAATATTATTATATAAAGGATCAATCATTTTAGGATGCATATCATCAACAACTGTATCTTTATATGGATCATAATAATATAAAAAACTACCATCTTCATTCATATTATCAACTAACCAATCAACACTTTTTAGCATTTTATCAAGTACTATCTCTTTTGAAAAATCAATCTTTTTAGGATATCCTCTTTCAAGTTCTAATACCTTATCTTCATATGTTACATAAGCTTTTGATTCAATAAATGTATATTCAATATCTTCACGTCTCATTAAATTTACACGTTCACTTATTTTGTTAGTTTGTTTTGAAATACCACACTGTTTTGAAAGATGATTTAGTAATTGATTTACACTCATTATAGATTTTGTATATCCATCACTTGGCATAAAGAATCTTGTAATACCTTTATACTTATATTTTAAACCATTTACACCTGATTCAAATCTATTTTTAGAATGCATTCGTAAAGTAGTAAGATTTCTAATATTACATGGATATTCTTTTGTTACTATTTCAAAAAGTATTTTGCATTTTTTATCATTTAATATTTCAAATTTATAAAAATTTGGATTAGTTTTTAGCTTAAAAATTATTCTATTTAAAGTATCACTTAATGTTTCTTTTTTAGAACCCCATCTAAGAGTTTTCACTCCTTCTTGGAAAAGGCTAATATAAATTTGACTAGGGTTTGAGTCATCAAAAAAAGGAAATTTCCCTTTTATATTTAGCTTATTATTTGTAGCTAAAGATTTTCTAATACCTTTAATTATCTCATTCATTAAAAGTAAATTTTTTGGCATAAGAATATCCTTTATATTTTTCTGCAGAAATTATATCGATATAAGTTTAATTTATCAATAAATAATATATTAGTAAATTTTTAATATTTAAGGAGAAGAGTTCAGACCTTCTGCAAGAAACAGAAGGTATAGAGATTTTTGTTAGTCTATTTTTTTACAGATAAAAATAAATTTATCAGCATCTTCATCACTATGAAGATTAAATTCTCTGATTTCTTGTATTTTAAAACCATTCGATTCTAAAAGCTCTGCTAGAAATTCTTTTGAGTGATACTCTTGAATTATTGAATCACTCTCTTTTGAAAATAGTTTATTTTTTTGTTTAGAGAATAAAGTAATATCAGTTTGTAATTTATTATCATCAAAGTTAGCATCAATTGCAATAAATTTATCCTTTAAGTCTATTGTAATACACCCTTGAGCAATATTATCAAAACCAAAATGTGAATTTACATCAAATATAAAATATCCACCTTGATTTAAAACAAGGTTAGCCTCTTTTATAAAAGTTTTTAAATACTCTTTATCCATATAATTAAGTACATCAAAAATAGCTGTTGCACAGTCATATTTATCTTTTACTTCATTTAAAGCAATTGCTTTAGCATCTAATCCTTTTGCTTTACAAACCTTAATTTGTTCAACACTTAAATCTGTTCCAAAAGCTTTTTTACCATTAATTCTAAGGTTATCAAGAAAATATCCTTGACCACATCCAATATCAATAATATTATCAAGTTCATTTACCATCACAAACTCCATAAACTGTTTGTGTAATAAATAAACCTCATCTTCAAAATCTAAATAAGGTTCTACCTTTGAATATAGTTCTAATCCCATTATAATTGTGCTTCTATTCTTTCTTTTAAATCTAAAATTAAATCTTTTTTAGCATAAAATGCATTTTTATTTGCAATTAAATGTGCTGAACTTTCCATAATAGTTGGACCTACTTCTAAACCATTTTGTTTCATTGTTTCACCAGTTTCAACAATATCAACAATACAATCAGATAATCCAACAAGTGGTGCTAATTCAATTGAACCATAAAGTTTAATAATCTTAACTGCCATTGCTTTTTCTTCAAAATATTTTTTTGCTATTTTTTCATGTTTTGTAGCAACTTTTATTTCTGTTTTTGTAAGATCAAGTTCTTCACCACGTCTAAGTCCAAATGCAACTTTACAACGCCCTAGTTCTAAATCAAGTAGTTTAATTAAATCGTACTCTTTTTCTTCAAGTACATCAAGTCCAACTACACCTAAATCAGCTGCTCCATGCATAACATAAGTTGGTACATCTTGATTTCTTACATTTAAGAATTTAAATCCAGCTTTTTCAAGTATTAATTTTCTATCTTCAAAAACAAACTTTTCCCCAAAAGCCTTTTCAAATTTAGCAAGTGTTTCTTTAGCAATTCTTCCCTTAGGCAATGCAATTGTTAGCATCAATAATCCTTTTCATATTTTCAAATATTAAATCTTTTTTATATGTACTATTTTTAAAATACTTGCTTAATAGTTTTCCATCTCCACCTGTAAATATAATATTCATATCTTTACTTACTTCTTTTATTGGTAAAATTATGGATTTTAACATAGCATATTGTATAGCATCTTTTGTCTGAAGCGGTATTTTATCTAAATTTATATTTTTTTCAAAATCAAACTTTAGTTTTTTAGATATTTTTGGATAAGTTTTACAAAATGCCCTAATTCCAGGCAAAATAAAACCACCTTTATGTTTTGAGTTTTTCATAATATCCACAGTTATAGCAGAACCTGCATCAACTACAACTGTATTTTCTTGAAATACACAAGCTAAGGCTCTATCTATTCCATGACCAATATACTTTGTTTTAAATTTCAAATATTTTTTAATATCAATTGCATTTGGATTTGTTTTTAGAAGTTTTTTACTAGCTTTATTATTAACAGATACAAAAACTATTTGTTCTTTAAAACTTGGGATTTCTTCATTTGTAAAATATTTTTTATGTTTTCCATTTATTAAAAAATGAAAAGTAGTATTACCTATATCACATAAAATCACTATATACACTCCATTTATTATCTTGTAAATATAACTTTGCTTTTGAACAAAGAGGACTTGAAACCAGTAATATCTTTTTTTTGAAATTATGTCCTAGATGCTCACTTAATTTATCACATAAAGTCATTAAATCATCTGCATTTTTTCTAATAAATCTACTTTTAGAATCAACAATAAATATTGCATAATATTTTGATTCTACACAAGTAGCATTGTAAATTTTAATCTTTTTTCTTGAACCTAATTCTTTAGGACTTGTTTCGTTTATCTGTTTAAATATAATATCTTTGTTTGTAAAATAAGTTGTTAATTCTTTCAATATATGCCTTTTTTCTTAAACCGCAGTATATCAAATTAAGACTTGGATATAATTTCAAAAAATAAAAGAAGGTAATATGAAAAAACTTATAGTTTCACTTTTTATACTTTTATCAATGCAAAATTTATTTGCAAAAGAAAAAGTTATTGCAAAAATTCCTGAGGCTTCAGGTATTGTTTATTCACAAAAGTCAGATACACTTTTTGTTGTTAATGATGAAGGTAAAATTTATGAAATTACAACTGATGGAAAGTTAGTTAAAAAGCTTAATATTGGAAAATATGATTTTGAAGGTATTACTATTGATGAAAAAAACAGTTTACTTATTTTAGCAGTTGAAGGTGATGAAAAAATATTAGTTTTATCACAAAATGATTTTAAAATTCAAAATGAAATAAAAATCAAAAGAAAATATAATAATATAGAAGTTCTAAAAAAAGATTCAAAAAATGGAATTGAAGGAATAGCTTTATATGAAGATAAATTATATATTTCTAATCAATCAAAAAACAAATACCCAAAAGCGGATTCATCTGTTATTGTAATTGTTGATTATAAGTTAAATAAAGAGAAATTAAAAATTAAAAATATAATAGATCATGGATTTACTGATATTTCAGGTCTTACTTTTTATAAAGATACTTTATATATGATAAGTGATAATAATAATCTTTTAATATCTTATGATATTGAAAAAAATAAAGTTATTAAAGAGTATAAATTAAGTAAAAAATATGCACAAGAAGGTCTTACTTTTGATAAAAAAGGAAACTTATATATTGCAGATGATAATGGTCAAGTTTTAAAAATTAAGAAGTTTTTAGATTGATCTATAATAAAACTAATTCAACTATTTTTTAATAAAAACGATATATATGCGATTATTTTTCAATATTATAAAGTAAAACATTTTAATTTATAAAGGGATCTATTGAAAAATAAAATAAAAAATATAGATAAAATACATAGCTTAGATAAACAGTTATTACTACTATTAGATAGAAGAATTTCTCTAATAAAAAATGAAAAATTAGAATATAGTAGAATTAATAGTAAACTAATTTCTAAATTAGAAAATTGCAATACTGAAAATTTACACAAAGCAATGATTAATTCAGTATTTTCAGAAATATTTTTAATTACAAATAAATATGAAGAAAATAATAAAATTGCATACTTAGGACCTGAAGGTAGTTATACACATGAGTCAGCAATTAATAAATTTGGATTGAATAATAACTATTATTCAGTCAATTCTATTAGAAATATTTTTTTTGAAATAGAAAAAGGTAGAGCAAGATATGGTGTAGTTCCAATTGAAAATAGTTCGAATGGAATTGTTGGAGATACAATAAATTCTCTAAATAATTATAATTTAAATATTGTTGGCGAAACAATTTTAGATATTCATCATACTTTAGTTAGTAATTGTAGAAATATAAAAGATATCAAAACTATTTATTCAAAAGACATAGCATTTGATCAATGTTCAAATTTCTTAGAAAACTATCACCTAAATGATGCAAAGTATGTTTATGTTGATTCTACTACTAAGGCTGCACTACTTGCGGCTAAAACAAAAAATAGTGCAGCAATATGCTCAAAACTTGCAGCTAAAACTATAAATATACCAGTTTTATTTTCAAACATTGAAGATAATAAAGATAATAAAACACGATTTCTTGTAATTAGTAAAGAAAATATCAAAAAAACAAAGAGTGACAAAACATCTATTATAGTTCAATTACCAAATATATATGGGAGTTTAATCGAATTCTTAAATGATTTTAAAAATTCTAAAATTAATTTAAATAAAATAAAATCTCACATTGTAAAAGGAATTTCAACTTTTTTTATTGAGTTTGAGGGTAATAAGAGTGATAAAAAAGTTGAAAAAGTACTTAAAAAACATAATAAGTATATTAAAATATTAGGTTCGTATCCAAAAGAAATTGAAGATATTTAAAAAAGAAGATTAAAAAATCTTCTTTTTTTTAAAACTTATAAGATGTATAGACTCTTAAAGCATTTGAATCATCTAGAGTATCACTAAACTTTGCATTTTCATACATTACTTTTGTTGAAAAGTTTTTATTAAATGAATATTCTACAAATCCACCATAAGCATCAATCTTATCTGAACCACCTAAATTATTATGATCTGGAGATTTTACTTGTCCTACATATGCAACTAGTGTTGCATCTGCAATTTTAGTTGCTGCAACCGCAACCATAGTATCAGTGTTTGCCATATAAGTTACTAATCCACCATGAACAGGTAATGCAGTAAATGCAGAATCAGCACCATTTCCTGCACCAGGATATACTTGTCCATCATCTGTCGTTGATGTATAAATACCAGTTAAATTAATCATTGCAATATTTCCAGTTGCTTTTAAACCATACATTGTTCCATCGACATTACCGTTTGATGAGTCTAAAATTTGTGCAGATAATTTAGCAAATCCTGCATCATATGTTGCATCAAAATATAATACATCTTTATCTGTTGAAGAAGTTATTCCTTTTACATCTAAATATTGAGCCTGAAGTGTTAATTCTTTAATAGAATTATTTTTAGCATATAAAGTATATGCACCATCTTCAAAATCATTAAACTTTCCTGGACCTTTTTCGCCATCAGTTCTTCCTTGGAACTTATTTACGTATCCTAGAACTAAAGTTGTGTCAGGTAAATCATTATTCATTAAAGTAGCACCTTCAAATGATTCTTTAATCATTCTTGATCCCGATCCTGCAACTAAAGGAGTTGTAATGTATTGTCTACCAATCTTAGCTGTTGTATTTGATAATGTATAAGAAATATATGATTCAGATAAAACAGAACCAGAAGCATCCATTGTATTTAAGAAATCATTAGTATCTTCGATATCACGTGTTACTGTTTGAGTAGTTTGAAATGTTGCACCTATTTTTAGGCCATTAAATGAATCAGTTACAATCCCTAAATTACCTCCAACTACAACTATACTATCATTCTTGCCATCAGAAGGACTTTGTTTATCAAAATATTGTGCCTTAATTTCACCAGTAACTTTTGATCCAGCAAACGCTTCTGCTAATGTATTTGCATATACAGTACTTGAAAGTGTTAGTGCAGCAACTAAACTTAATTTTGTAATTTTTTTCATTTATTCCCCTTAGATTTCGATATTAAGATAAGCCTACCAATTCGCGCGCAAATCCACATCAAATTTATTTTATGATGTTTTGCTTGGTACACCTTGAGAATATTCTATTCTAAAATTATCGCTAAATTATCGCTAAATAAAGATATTATAAATTTTGATTTTATAGTAAAAAGAAAGTAGAACTTACTATTATTATAGGACTTAATAGTAAGTTCTAAATGATTTCAAAGTAGTAGTTGTATTAATGGTTAATAAACAGCTAAAGCACAAGTATTAAATTTTAATTTCGTTGAATAAGTAGGAGGTAACTTTTCTTAAAAGCAAAATTCTGGATGCCACAACTTCTACTTTTTTTGCTGTAAGTATAAAATTACTTAGTTCATTAACTATTTATTTTAATTTTATGCAGTAATTAGAATAATGTTATTAGAGCTTATACCACTAGCATCCAGCATTAACTATCACATTCAATTTGATAATTAATTACCATTATTTTACAAGAATCAAATCGTATTTTAATCGCAAATTAATTTTTTTATTAAACGATGTGTAATAATAGAAATTTAAATTAACTATTTTAATTCATTTTTATAAATAAATTCAAGTAAAGTTGATATTGTCCTTGTATATGGTGAATCTTGATTTTGTTTTTCATTATATTTAATTACAACACCAGAAATTTCTTCTAATTCAATTGCTCTTTCAAACTCTCTATCTACAAGCATAGATGGTTTGATTGAATCAAAGTTTTTAATTAATTCATACATGATATCAACATCTTTTTTACTAATATTAATATCTAAAAATTTAGCAGCATTTGCAGTTTCCTGCATTAAACCATAAACAATTTTATTTAATTTTTTATTATTCATTAAAACGCCTGTTTTTATTTGTAATAATGCACATATAGCATTAACTCCATTGTTTATAATTAGTTTTTTCCATAATTCTAGTTTTATATTATTCGTATATTCACTATAAATTTTAGCATTGTTTAGAGTTAGTGTTAGTTTATTTACAAATATTTCATTTTCTTCTGTTTTAATTATAGGTCCTAAAATAGTTTCAACTACTCCTGTTACTTCTATATAACCAGGCTTAATAATATGTGCGCCTATTTTTCGAGTAAGTGCACCTATTACTTTTTTTTCATCAAAATATTTACAAAGAATATCTTCATTTTCGACACCATTTTGTAAAGATACAAAATATGGCATTGTTTCTTTATCTGTAAATATTTTTGATAAATCTTTTGCAATTTGTTCTGTAGTTGTTGATTTTGTAGTAATAAAAATTGCATCAATTTTTGAAATATCAATATTTTTTATCTCCTCAAGACTGCAAGCATCAACTTTTTTATGAAAAGAAAATTCTGGGTGTTTAAGAGACAAACCATTGTTTTTTATAGCCTGAAGATGTTCTCCTCTTGCTATAAAAGTAATATGATGTGATTGATTAAGTAGTTTTGCACCATAATAAGAACCAATACCACCTGCACCCAAAATTAAAAATTTCATTTTACTTCTCCGAGAAAAATTCTACTAATAGTTTATTAAATCTATCTTTATGTTCAATTTGACTCCAGTGTCCACATTCACCAAAACCATGCAATTGAGACTTTGTAATTAAATTATGTAATCTAATAGAGTTTTCAAAAGGAATAACTTTATCATCTCTACCATGAATAATTAATACATCTTTATCAATTTTTTTGATATCTTCTTCATTTGAAGCCATTGCTGAAACAGAAGATTGTCTAGGAGCTGGGAACATTGAACCAAATGACTCTTGGAAACCTGGTCTAATACTTGCTTCATATCTCATTTGTGCTAATTCATCAGTTACTAAAACTCTTGAGTAAGCAAAAGTGTCAAGTAATGATTTCATATTTTCAATACTTGGAGTATAGCCCCATGCTTGGTCAAGTCCTGCAGTTATTTCAAATTCAACTCCCATTGCACCCATTAAAACAATTTTATTTAATCTTTCTGGGTATTTAATTGCTAAAGAAATAGCAAGTCCTCCTCCAAATGAATTTCCAACAATATTAAATTTCTTAATATTTAGTGCATCCATTAAATCAATTGCTTGTTCAACCCATATATCCATAGAATAAGTAATGTCTTCAGGTCTATCTGAATAACCAAAACCCACCATATCAGGAGCAATAACTCTAAACTTTTCAGCTAATACTGGCATAGATAATCTCCAGTTTGCATAAGCTGAAACTCCTGGACCTGAACCATGAATAAATAATATTACTTCACCCTCACCTAAATCGTGATAATTTGTATTATAACTTCCTGTTTTTATACTTTTTGCTATTTCTGGATTTGACATTTTATTTCCCTTTTAATTATTTAAATTAAACTCTTTTGCC
>NZ_JBGUES010000054.1:0-12523 GCF_041821165.1 Poseidonibacter sp.
GCAGAAAGTTGATGATCTGGACCATCAGCATTTTTATCATAAGTAAAGTGTTTTTCAACAACATCAGCACCCATACAAGCAGCAGCAAAACAAGCAGTACTCCCAATAGTATGATCTGAAAAACCTACTTTTAAGAAAGGGAATTCTCTTTTTAGAGTCTGCATTGCTAAAAGATTTACTTGGTCAGGATATGTAGGATAATTTGACACAGTATGAAAAAGCATTATTTGATCATTGCCAACAGCTAAACATGTATTGATCATTTCTCGTACTTCATCTAAAGTACACATTCCACTTGATAATAAAATTGGTTTACCAGTTTGTGCAACATATTTTATAAGTGGTAAGTTTGTAGCATCATCTGCTCCTATTTTATGGGAAGAAACTCCAAGCTCATCTAACATATCTACATCAGTTTTATGTGATGGTGTAGATAACCACTCTAAATCTTTACTATCAATGTAATCAAATACTTTTTTATGTAATTCAAAATCAATTTGATATTTCTCAAAAAGTTCACATTGTAACATAGTACCAACATTATCAAGATCAAATTTAGCAGTTTTTGTTACTATAGTATCTGCTTTATATGTTTGTATTTTAATTGCATCAATACCCGTACCAAAGGCAAGATCAATTAATCTCTTTGCTTCTTCAAATGTTGTAAAATTTCCACCTATTTCTGCAATAATATAACATCTATTTTCAACATAATTTTTTATCATTTTTACTCTCTATATTTAATAATCTTTGCAGGTATTCCACCTACAATCGCATAATCTGGTATATCTTTCGTAACAACAGAATTCGCACCAATAACAACACCATTTCCAATATTAACAGATTTCAATATTTTAACACCTGTCCCAATCCAACAATCTTTACCAATTGTTACATCTTCAATAACTGCATGTTGATCCATAATTAAATGGTCTTTTTCAAAACCATGACCTTGATCTAAAATTTGTACAAAAGCACCAATTCGTGTAAAACTCCCAATCGTGATATTTCCTTTTGCTGTTATCATATTGTGTCTACCAATAACAACATCATCTCCAATAATTACTCGAGGTTTAGGCATGGTTAATTGAAAAAAAGAATAATCTTGAATAACAACATTATTTCCAATTTCTAAATAAGCATTTTCAGTTAAATGAAATTCACTGTTATATTTGATAACACAATCTTTACCTGCAATAATACCATTCTTTTTTATTTTAAGATAAGAGATAATCTTTTGTATTATCCCTCCTTTATTTCTAACAGAAGCTTTATCTATTTTATTTACCGACATTTTGATTTCTATTAACATAGTTTAAGATATTAAAACTTCTTCCATTTACTGATGATGATTCTTTTGTTTCAGTAGCTCTTGGCAAATAACATCTTTTACATACATCAAGATTTTTGTAACCATCTTGTTCTAAATGTAATTTTCTCACTTTGTTTAAAGCATCCCCATGCCATATTTCATGAATAGTTTCGATATTAGCATTACCTATAACGTGATCATTTTCTTCATCATTACTACACATCATTGCTGAACCATCTGCCCCAATAATCACTCTTTGGTATAGTTGTGGACATGAAAAATTATCTTCATAAATTATATCTGAATCTTTTTGTAAATAATCAATAAGAGGATTAAATGCGATTAAATCTGTAATAGGTTCAAATGTGTTATAAAATTTTTCTGGGTCATTCTTTATAGATGGCCATAACGACTGAATTTTGATAACTGGTTTATGCAAGTTATTTTCTTTTTTATATTCCGACATTTTTCTAATTTTATCTAATGTTTCACTAAAAATCAAAGGTTTTCGAATCTTTTCATACTCTTCATCTAATCCATCCACAGATATAGTTAACCAATCAACTCCAGCATCAACAAGCTTTTTAAAATAATCAGGTTTTAGTTTACTACCATTTGTTAAAAATGAAACCTCTTTCATCCCTTTATCTTTTGCATATTGAATACATTCAATCAATTTAGGATGTAAAGTAGATTCACCTCGTAAACTTAGTCTTAAAGCAGGAACCTTTCCCCCAATCTCATCTATAATTTTTTTAAATAAATTAAAGTTCATAATTTTAGCATTAACTTTTTCTTTAAATTCTTCAGTAATTGTATAGCACATTGGACATTTTAAATTACATATTGAGGCTAACTCCACATCTACTAAAAGAGGATAGTCTCTAAGTTTTTGTTCCTTAGGTAAACTACTCCACTCCATACGATAGTTAGCATATTGCTCCTTCCATCCCTCTGATTTATATTCTTCAAACCTATCTTCTCTTTCTTTTGTTTCAAAACTACTATAGTTTCCTTTATTAATAGGTATATTTCTATTTTTTCCCATTCTTAATGTCCTTTATTATTTCTAGTATTCCCTCTTCAAATGTATAGTTTGGAACCCAATTTAAATTTTCTTTTGCTTTACTTATATCTGCAACCACATTCATAATTTCATTTTTTCTTTCTATCTCTTCTGAATAGATCTTTTTATTAGTATTTTCTATCTTTTGTACTATATTAATTACTTCTTTTACACTTAGTTCAATCCCTGAACCAAAGTTATATACTGAAAATTTTTCTTTGCTTTCTATAGTATTTAATAATCCATTTATAAAATCATCTAAATATACATAATCTCTCTTTGGCTGTAAATCTTTTACTTTTATAACTGAACTATTTAGTACTTGATCAATAATATAAGGAATCAAAAAATTCTCTTTTTGTTCTTTCCCATATATATTAAAAGGTCTAGCAATTGTTACTTTTAAATCATGTTGCTCTGAGTAAAATTTACATAAATTTTCAGCCATATACTTAGAATTTGCATAGTGATTATTTGGTTGTATAGGATCATCTTCTGAAATAGGAAGTTTTACTGGAGCACCATATAAATAAGCACTTACAAAAGTCAATGCAATATTTTTATTCCGACACAGTTCTAATATATTATTTGTTCCTATCACAGAAGTTTTATAAAAAGAGATTGGGTCATCCCAACTATCTGGTACAAATGTTCTTGAAGCTAAATGAAAAATATAATCTATATGGATAGTAGAATATTTTTTGATTAAATCTATTACAGATATATCACCATCAGAAGAATTTAATTCCATTACATTATACTTTTTATCAGTAAGTTTTTTTGTTAAGGCTCTTCCAATAAAGCCGTTTGCACCGGTAACTAAGATAGTTTTCATTTTATAAATTTTTCTTTCATACAATCAAATTCATCAATTGCCTGAGCATAATCGTCTGGTCTTCCAATATCAAGCCAGTAACCATTAAATTTATCTACTTTAGGTTTTTCATTATTTTTCATTAAATCTATCATAAGGTGATCAAACCCATAAAAAACATTTGTAGGAATATACTCAACAGCTTTTTTAGAAACCATATAAATCCCCATACTTACATCATATGTTGATGTCGGTTTCTCTCTGAATCCATATAATATATTTTTAGCATCTACATCAAGGACTCCAAACTCTGATTTTACTTCTCTTTGATAAGATGATATAGTAAATATATGATTGTTCTTCACATGATTTTCATAAAATCTTTCATAATCTAAATCAGTTAGAATATCTCCATTCATTACCAAAAAATTATCAGGTAAATCCTCTATTAACTTTAATGGTGCCATAGTACTTAAAGATTTTTCTTCAAGTGAATAGTCAATTTTTAAATTCCATTTTGATCCATTTCCAAAAAATGCTTTTATAATTTCAGCTTGATGATTTACAGCCATTGTGATATGCGTAAAACCATGCTCTTTCAACTGTCTTACAATCACTTCTAGTATTGGATAATCCCCAATAGGCATAAGTGGCTTTGGAAGCACTACTGTATATGGTTTAAGTCGAGTACCTTTACCACCTGCTAATATTACTGCTCTTTTTTCTATCATTTTTATTCCTTACATTTTACCATCTAAATATTTACCAGTTTCTTTATGTCCAAAATCAGGAATCATTGTAAAAAATTCTTTTACAATATCATCTTTAGTCCATGATAATTTTTCTTTATATTTTTTAATAGTATATTCAAAATGATTTAATTTATCTTCGTTATAAATAGCTTCATTTTTAATAACTCCAAGATTTTCAAACTTTTCCATATCTAAAGTTTCGTGCTCTGTAAAAAACTCTTCAAAATCTTTCTCACCTGTAGTATCACTTGATGTAAATAAGCAAGGCCATTTACCTTGGGATGGTAATGTTTTTACAAGTTCTCTTGCTTCATCTTCATCTTTACATAAGTATGCTTCATATCCTAAATTTTCAAGATACTTAACTGCAATATCTGCAAATGTAATAAGATGTAAATTTTCACTAAGTTTTGGGAAATATATATCTCTATTCTCACCAAAGATACAAGACATAAGACAAAGTTCACCTGATTCTTGAGGTGTTACAAAATACCTTTTTATATCATTTGGAGCAACAATTGGTTGATTTTTTTGAATTCTTTGATTAAATCCATGAAGTAAAGAGCCATCACTAAAAGCTACGTTTGCAAATCTAGCCATTGAGACATTTATCTCTTTAGAGTTTCTCATAACAAACATTTCCATGATTCTTTTGCTAGCACCCATCATATTAACTGGATTTGCTGCTTTATCTGTACTTACACAAAAATACTTTTTTGTTCCATTCTTTATAGATTGTTTTAATGTCTTATCAGTGTTAAATATATTAGTATCTATCATTCTCATTAAAGTATATGGGTCTTTTTCACTTCGCACATGCTTCAGTGCCGAAAGATTTAAAACATAGTCATATTTACCATCAGCTTTTATAAAAGTATCATATTCAATAGAACCAATATCTAAAGCAAATGTTTGAAAATCTCCATCTATATATCCAAAAGAACTTCTAATATCTCGAACTAATTCAACCATGTTATTTTCTGAAATATCTACAACATGAAGTTTTTTAGGGTTTCGTTTAAATATTTCTTTAGTAACTGCTTGACCAATAGAACCAGCCCCTCCAATTACAAGAAATGTTGACGAAGAAACTATTTCTTTTAGTTTATTACTATTAGTATTTATATCTTCTATAAATAGTTCTTTATTTCTTCCGATTAAATTTAATATCTTACTCATTTATCACCTTTATAACAATCACTATTAAATATCTTTTTATAATACTTTTCTTTTTTAATTATTTTATTAAATTCATTTTTTGAACATGTATTCTATTCAAAATATATTTATATATAGATTATTTTTAAATAAAATATATAAATTTAATTAAATTATTTCTTCAACTCTTTTAAACTATTCTTTAAAATAATCTTACCAGCTTCTACACCAGGTTGATCATATGTATTTATTTGTACAAAACTTCCTACTATTGATGTTAGGAGTTGATACTTGTACATTAGTTTTGAGATACTATATTCATCCTGTGATTTCATAGTTATAGTATCTGTTGGTACATCTTTTAAGTCTTCTATAGCTTTTATAGTTGAGTCTGCTTGATAGTTTATCAAGTCTTTAAACTTTACATCATTTATATAATCTAGTTCATCTAAAAAAGGTAGTGTAATATCAGGAATTGTCAAGCTATCTTCAAACTCTGATATTTTGATAAATGTCACTGTTTTATCTCGTCTTCCTTCCATGATAAGCTGTAAGAAACTATGTTGATCCACTGGTCCTATTAGTCCTATTGGTGTTAGTACTTGTTTTGTGCCATTTATATTGATTTTTCCTAGGCTTTCACCCCATAATTGAACATACCACTTATTAAAACCCTCTAGTGATGCTGAGTATGAAAATAGTACGTTTATATTAAATCTATTTTTATTTTCTACTATAAATCTTGCTTTTTCCATAAGTTTTGAATAAGTTTCTTTTTTCTCAAAAAAGTCATTGTGTATATCTTGACAACCTTTTAAAAGCATATCTATATCAAGTCCCATGATAGCAAGAGGTACAAGCCCTACATTTGAAAATACTGAAAATCTTCCACCTACATCTTTTGGTATTTCGAAGGTTTTCATACTATTTGCTTTTGCATATGAGTTTAGTTTGCTATCGTGTTCTGTTATAACTATAGTATTTGATTTATCTAGTGATATTATACTATGTAGGTATTTTACTATAGAGACTACTTCTATTGTAGTACCTGATTTGCTGATGATGATAAAAAGTGCATTTTTAAAATCTATTTTTTTTACTCTTCTTTGTATATCAAGTGGGTCAGTTGATTCTAAGAAGTGTAGTTTTTTATCATTTTCTTTATTTTGTAAAAACTGATGAATAGCATATGTACCAAGAGAGCTACCTCCTATACCTATGATAACTATATCTTTTTGTTTTACTGTTTTTGCAAACTCTTTGATAGGTGTTGTATCTACAAATGGTAAATTATAGTAACCTATTGTTTTTGTTTCCTCTTTTATCTTAGAGAAAATTTCTTCATTTGATTTGATTTGGTAGAAGGTTTTAGTGTATTTCATTTATAGCCTTATTTTTTAGGTTCTTGGTTCTAGTTTCTAGTTTATTTTATTTTTGATTTTAAGGATTTTATTAATCCTCTTAACATTTTTTTTATTTGAATTAATTCATCTAATATATTCTTTATTTCTAAGATATATCCTATTTTATTTGATATTATTATTTGCGTTTCAAGTTCAGAAGCTGAAGCCATAGAAATATATAAGAAGTGTATATACTCTTTTATACTATTTCTGTCAAAACCTTCTGCGATATTTGAAGGTATTGACACAGCTGATCTTCTCATTTGATCGGATAAAGCATAAGTCTCTTCTTTAGGTAATAGTTTTACAAGCTTATAAACATCTTCAACTAATACAATACTTTTTTGCCAAACTAATAAATCCTTAAAATCATTAACCATACCATCCCCTAAAACCTATAACATATAACCTAGAAACCTACATACTCTTAGAATAAAAATAATTAGTAGCTTCAACAAATCCATCAATACTTCCACAATCAAACCTTGTACCTTTAAACTTATAGGCTATTACCTTACCTTGTTTTGCTTGTGTTAGTAGTGCATCTGTGATTTGTATTTCTCCACATTTTCCTGGTTTTGTATATTTGATGATATCAAATATATCAGGTGTTAGGATATATCGTCCTATGATTGCTAGGTTTGATAGTGCATCTTTTGGGTCTGGTTTTTCTACCATATCATTTACTCTATATACACCCTCTTCTTCTTGCTCTCCTACTATTACTCCATACTTGTTTGTATCTTGTTTTGGAATTTCTTCAATAGCTACTATTGAGCACTTGTATTTTTCATATAGTTTTACCATCTGAGATAATACCCCTGATTGTTCGTCAGTATTATCACATAAGTCATCTGCTAATACTACAGCAAATGCTTCATTTCCTATTAGCGTTTGTCCTGCTAATATTGCATGACCTAAACCTTTCATCTCTACTTGTCTTGTATATGAAAATGTACACTTTTCTATTACATCTTTGATTTCAGTTAGATAATGCTCTTTTGATGTACCTTTGATTTGATGTTCTAATTCATATGAAATATCAAAATGATCCTCTATAGCACGTTTTCCTCTACCTGTTACTATTGCCATTGTATTAAGTCCTGCTTCAATAGCTTCTTCAACACCATACTGAATAAGTGGTTTTGTAAGAACTGGCAACATCTCTTTTGGAGTGGCTTTTGTAGCTGGTAAAAATCTTGTACCATATCCTGCTGCCGGGAATAGACATTTTTTTATTTTATTCATTATTGTTTCCTGTATATCCAGCTCCACCTGTGATTAGTATTGACATTATTTAACTCCACAAGCTTGAGCAAGTATTTGCTCTTCTTCATTTTTATATTTTTCTAGGTCAGATTGAAGTTCATCGTACTCTTTTTTCTTTCGTTCGATAAATTTTTCTGTTAGGTTTACTTTTTCTTTGAAGCCTTCTTCTGTAAGAAGGTATTTGTATTGAAGTTTTTTATTTGAACTTATAAATCTCTCTGCTTTAATAAAACCTTTTTCGATTAAACCTTTTAGGACAAAGTTTACCTTACCAACACTATAACCAACTTCATGAGCTAGAGTTTTTTGATTTATAACTTTTCCTGTCTGTTTTAAGATATTTAATTCTAATTCTTCTTCAAATTTCAATATTAACCTTTGAACCTATTCAATTTGTGAAATAGTATTATATTCATTCTTTGAAGTGGTTTAAAATAATTAGTTATTTATTATTTATTTACTAACTAAAAATCAAAATCTAATTAAAAATCATTCTTACGTTCATTATATTTATTTTATTCATATCTATGAAATATAACTCTTGATTAAAATATTCCTTTTTTTGCTAGAAATTTATTTACGAATACAAGAAATTGCTCTATTAATATTTTTTTTGAAATCTTCAATTGATCGCATATAAATATATGGTTCATAAGCTTTTTTAGCAACAACATTAAAACTTTCAGTTACTTCAATATTTTTATTATTAAAAATTTCAAGCATATATCTATCCTCTGAAACCTTTGTAATACTATATGGTAAATTTATTCCATAAACATTATTTCCAAATTCACCACCCAGCACAAGTTTTTCATCATTACTGTTTCTACTTCTATCTTTCATGAAATTACTTGTATAATTTTCAATTTTTATTGTTTTATCTTTTAAATCATACCAAATATCATTTGATAGTCTTTGCTTAAAATATAATTGAGTTGTTGTAATAAAGTTATCTCTTAAACATAAAGGGAGTATAACTTTTAAATAATTTTTTAGTTGTTCTTTAGTCTTCGATATATATGTTAACTTAAAAAGTGTATCTTTAAAATCTTCTTCTTGAAAAACAATACTCTTCTTATCTTGAATAATTGAAGGTGAAATAGGATTAGGATTAAGACAGCCAACAAAAAGCATAGATATAATCAGTAATAATATATAGTTAATTTTTTTCATTCTTCTATTAATCCTCTTGAAACATATAGTTTGTTTGTTTTATATAATTCTTTTATTCTATATGGGTTTCTTTTTTTAAAATATTTTTCAACCTCTTTAATTGTAAATACTTTAAAATTTTTATGTTTACTTTTTTCTGAACTATTAGTAACAACCGCAGCTAATTCAATAACATTATAAAAAATATTATTACGTAAACTATCAACCTCATTTTTATTATCAATAGCAGTTCCTTTATGTGTTATAAATTTTTTCTCTTTTTTATTTGACTTAATTCCTTTATCTGACATAATTCCATCAACCGAATTTGCAAATAAATCAGAATTATTAACAATATTACTTGAATTTGCTGTTTTAACTGATGCAACAGCTAAAGCAACATTTAATCCTAATGCTAAAAATGAGCCAATTCCGGACCCCTCATTTTTACCAGTTTTATAATTATAGATTAGATTTATTTTTTTTGGGTCAAAATTATTTAAATACTCGTCAATTGTGATTTTATCCTTATCTTCATCAGTAAAACTTAATAAACTAAATTCTTTATAACCTCTTGCTTTAACTTCTTTTGCTAACTCTCTTAAAGAGAACAGTAATATATCTCTGAATCCAAATTGATCTTTAAAATAGTCATACTTATGTCTTATGACATGATATGATTTTATATGCGCTCCATCATTAAAATATTTATATTTATACTCTGAATATCCATCAATATTAGCCTGCATTGAATATAAAGATGTATTAATAATAAATAAAAAAATAAAAAACTTATACCACATACTTTTCCTTTTTAAAATATAATAAAATGATAACTTAATAATATTAAATCTACATATAATATTCTAAAAAAATTATTTATTCTTAAATAATCTAAGCATTCTTTATAAAGTGTCTAAAAAGTGTGTATTTATGAAACATAATAATAATTACTTTTTATTTTTAAACAGATTCAACTTGAAATTATTTCTTTACAATAGAATTTCGTCTTCAAAAGGAAGCATTAAAAAAAGGAAGCATAAATGTTACAAAACATTAAGACGAAATACAAGCTGTTGTTATTCCCAATGTTATATATTGCAATACTAATAATATCTGCAATAGTGTATGTTCATTATAGTAATATTTCAAATACACGAAATAATGTAAGTTTAGAAACAGAAAGATTTATTGAGCAAGTTTTAAAAGGAAGAATTTCTGTTTATCAATTCTTACGATTGCCATCAGAACAAAATGCCCAAAAAGTTAGAAATGATTTTGAAATTTTAAATCAAAAAGTAAGTCAATTAAAAGGTACTTTATCTGCTGAAGAAAATAGAATTTTATGTGATGAAATAATTTTAGATTCTAAAAAGTATATAAAATATTTTAACTCATTTTCACAAAATAGAATTAATGAATTTAACAATAATATAAAAGATGAATCAGAACATATTAAATCAAACATCTCTCAAATGGTAAAAGTTGGTTTAATCTTAGAAGAGAACTTAAGCAAAATTAATAAAAGTGCACTTATATTAAGAGATGAAGCAGTTGATTTTTTAAATAATGTTTTAATTGTTATTTCAATTCTTTCTCTTATTATCTTTGCTTTAATATCTGTTCTTGTTACAAAAGCAATCTTATCTTCACTTGATAACTTTAGAGAAGGATTATTATCATTTTTCTCATATTTAAACAGAGATACAAATCGTGTTACTCTTTTAAATGATAGTGCAAATGATGAATTTGGTGAAATGTCAAAAGTTGTAAATCAAAATATTGATAAAACAAGACAAGGTATAGAAGAAGATAGAAAACTAATTGATGAAACAATTGCTGTTTTAGGAGAGTTTGAACAAGGAGATTTATGTCAAAGATTAAATCTAGATGTTTCAAACCCTGCATTAATGGAATTAAAAAATGTATTAAATAAAATGGCTACTAATTTAGAAACAAATATTGATAATGTGCTTAATATTTTAGAAGAGTATTCAAGTTACCACTATTTAAATAAAATTTCTACAAAAGGTGTTAAAGAACATCTTCTTAAATTAGCAGGTGGAGTAAATACTCTTGGTGATTCAATTACACAAATGCTAATAGAAAATAAGTCAAATGGCTTAACACTTGATGAAAGTTCAGATGTATTACTAAAAAATGTTGATAAATTAAATATTAGTTCAAATGAAGCAGCATCAAGTTTAGAAGAAACAGCTGCAGCACTTGAAGAAATTACTAGTAATATTAGAAATAATACAGAAAATATTGCAAAAATGTCTAATTATTCTAATAATGTAACGCAATCTGCAAATAATGGTGAAAAACTAGCAAATCAAACAACTGTTGCAATGGAAGAGATTAATATTCAAGTTAATTCAATTAATGAAGCAATTACAGTAATTGATCAAATTGCTTTCCAAACAAATATCCTTTCACTTAATGCTGCTGTTGAAGCTGCAACTGCAGGTGAAGCTGGAAAAGGTTTCGCAGTTGTTGCTCAAGAAGTAAGAAACCTTGCAAGTAGAAGTGCAGATGCTGCAAAAGAGATTAAAACAATAGTTGAAAATGCAACATCAAAAGCAAATCAAGGAAAAGATATTGCTAGTAATATGATTGATGGATATAAACAATTAAATCAAAATATCTCACAAACAATAAATTTAATTCAAGATATTGAAAATGCTTCAAAAGAACAACTATTAGGAATTGAACAAATTAATGATGCAGTTAATCAGCTTGATCAGCAAACACAACAAAATGCGATGATAGCTTCTCAAACTCATGATGTTGCTGTAATTACTGATGAGATTGCAAAACTTGTAGTAAGTAATGCAAATGAAAAAGAGTTTAATGGAAAAGATAGTGTTAAAGGAAAAAGCATAACACAAGAAAATCCTAATACTACAGCTTCTTAACAAAAAATTAACTCCTTTTAATTATAATAATATTATTAATTAAAAGGAATCTAAATGTTTAAAATTTCACTGCGTTTTTTTATTTTCATTAGTTTATTTATTATCACACTTCAAGCTAATGAAAATAAAATGTTTCAAACTGTAAATGCTAAAGATGCTACTTTAGTAAAAACTGACTCAAGCAAAAACTTCTGTAATGTATGTGGTATGCACCTAAGTAAATTTTATAAAACAAATCATGTTAGTGAATTTAAAAATTCTCATAAAGAACAATATTGTTCTATTCGTTGTCAAAGTGCAATTCATGAAGAGTATGAAGATAAAATCAAAACTATAAAAGTAGTTGATACAAACTCTTTAAAATTTATTGATGCAACAAAAGCTTTTTATGTTGTAGGAAGTTCAAAAAAAGGAACAATGAGTACTATTAGTAAATATGCTTTTCTTACAAAAGATGATGCAGAAAAGTTTCAAAAAGAGTTTGGTGGAGAGATAAAAAACTTCAATGAAACACTAAAAATTGCTAAAAATCATTTACATAGTGAGCAAAATTCTTTTGATAAAAAAAGAATTAATATTGCAAAAAAAGGTAAAAAGATTTATCAAACATTATGTAAGGAAGATAAAGAACTTGAATTTAATTCTATTGGCGAAGCAAAACAGTATCTAATAGAGAATA
>NZ_JBGUES010000055.1:0-12513 GCF_041821165.1 Poseidonibacter sp.
TAAGAAGAATAATGTATAAAAAAAGGGATTAATATTGAAAAAAAATAATAATATTAAAAAAATATCAAATTATGCCGTAGTTGGTGGATTAGGAGCAATCTTAGTAACAGGACTTGTTGGATGTAGTGATAGTAGTACAAATAACCAGCAACAGCAAGGACAATCTGCTGCATTTTCAAATGCAAGTCAAAAAGAAGGTGCATTTGTTGTAATTGAACAATCAAAAGATGGAAGATATGCAATTGCTGATGAATTTCCTTCTTCTAAAACAACTATTGTTCTAAGACAACCAGATGGTAGTGAAAGAATCTTAAGTCAAGCAGAAATTGATAAACTAGTAAAAGAAGAAGAAAAAAAGATTGATAATGGAACATCTGCATTAACTAATCCTAATGGTGCAGAAGTTAGTAATGGAGGAATGGGACTTGGTGGAGTTTTATTATCTTCAATTGCTGGGGCTATGATTGGTTCATGGTTAGGAAATAAACTATTTAATAATCAAAATTATCAAAATCAAAGAAAAACACAATATAAATCTCCTCAAACTTATAGTAAATCACAAAGTTCTTTTTCTAAACCATCAGGTTCAGCAAATAAAACTAGTACAGCTAAAAAAAGTGGCTTCTTTGGAAGCAAATCTACATCATCGACTTCGACAAGAAGTTCGTCATTTGGAAGTTAAAAAATGAATTTATTAAAATTAGAACCCTTAACAGATGAGTATTTAGAATCAATTGGTTTTGTATGGCATACAGACGAAGACAACTCTTCTTATATTTCAAATGAAGTAGTGGAAGTTACTGAAAGTGAAGCAAATACATATTATGAAGCTTGTAATGACTTATATGATATGTTTTGTGAAGCGGGTGAATATGTAATTGAAAATGATTTATTTCACGAAATTAATATTCCATTTAATCTTGTAGAAACAATTAAAGATTCTTGGGAAAATGATGTTCATTGGCATTTATATTCAAGATTTGATTTAGCAGGTGGAATTGATGGAAAACCTATAAAATTAATTGAGTTTAATGCAGATACACCTACTTCACTTTTTGAAACAGCGATTATTCAATGGGCATTATTAAAAGCAAATGGCTTAGATGAATCTAGCCAATTTAACAATCTTTATGATGCTTTAAAAGATAACTTTAAAAGAATTATTACATTAGATTCTGATATTGAAAATTTTGAAGAGTATTATAAAGATTTAGGTTGGAAAATATTATTTTCATCAATTTCAGGTTCAAGTGAAGATGTAAATACAACAAGATTATTACAACATATTGCAAGTGAAGCTGGATTTAATACTGATTTTGAAGTTATTGAAAATGTTGAATTTGCGGATGAAGGCATTTTTGCAAATGAGCAAAGTTTTGAATTCTGGTTTAAACTTATTCCTTGGGAAGATATTGCAATTGATGAAAGTGAATTAGCTTTAATTTTAGCAGATATTATAAAAGAGAAAAAAGCAATTATTTTTAATCCTGCTTATACTTTAATGTTCCAATCAAAAGGATTTATGAAAATTCTTTGGGATTTATATCCAAATCACCCTCTTTTACTTGAAACTTCATTTGAACCTCTTGAAGGTAAAAAACAAGTTGAAAAAAGATGTTTTGGAAGAGAAGGTGCAAATACTAAAATCATAAATGAAGATGGAAGTATAGATGTAGAAACAAGTGGTGATTATGAAGGTCATAAAGCAATCTATCAAGAGTATGTTGAGCTTAATACTGATGAAAATGGTGTAACATACCAAGCTGGTGTATTTTATGCTTATGAAGCTTGTGCTTTAGGTTTTAGAAGAGGTGAAAAGATCTTAAATAATACGTCTAAGTTTGTGGGACATATAATTAAATAATTAAGATATTATTAACTCATACTTTTAAATAGTGGCGTTTATGTTATAATTATTGTATTCAACTAAAGGATTTTAGATGAAAGCAAATAACAAAACTCCACTAAAAAGAGATATCTCTTTATTTTTGCTTTAATGAATCTAGCATTAATTAGAATCAAACAAAAAGAACCTAAAGTTGATGGTATTATTTCATATCCTATGTGGATTCCAATAGTAGGTTTTATTTTAAATATAAGTCTTCTTTGTATTCAAATACTCTATTTTACTACTAATTAACACAAAATATTTTTATATCTTATTTTTACTCATAAAAATGTAATTTAATATTACTATTTAATACAAAATAAGATAAAATCCACAAAATAATTATTTCATTTCTTTTAACTAAGATAATAAAGGATTAAGGTGTTAAAAAACTTGTCAATTAAGACTAAAATATTAAGTTTGGTTTTTGGTACGATTGTTATTATCTCAACAATTATATCATTTAAATCTATTTACTCTATCAAGGAATTAACGCAAAAAAATATTGCTAAATTCAAAAAAGATGCTTATGCTCAAAAAGAAGAAGAATTACAATCATATGTTCACTTAGCTATGGAAACAGTAACCTCATATTATGATAGAACTAAAAAAGATAAACTTCAACATTTAGTTGAAGATAATTTAGAACAAAATATTCAATTTTTATTTTCTATAATTAATAAAGAGTATGAAATGTATAAAGTTACTCTTTCAAAACAAGAGCTTGAAAATAAGATTAAAGAAACAATAAAAGCTGCTAGATATGGTAAAAATGGATATTTTTGGATTAATGACTTTGATACAAATATCGTAATGCATCCTTTAAAAGAACACCTAAATGGTAAAAGTAAAAAAGGTGTTAGACACTGGGATGAGTTTATAGAAAAAGGAAAAGTTGGTGGAGGATTTGTTCAATATGAGCAAAAACTAAAAGGAGATGTTTTTACTAAAATATCACTTGTAAAAACGTTTAAACCATTTAATTGGATTATAGGAACAGGTGCATATCTTGATGATATTAGTAAATCAATGAAAGAAGAAGCCTTAAAAACTATATCACAAATGAGATATGCAAAAGCTGGATATTTTTGGATTAATGACTTAGATTATAATATGATTATGCATCCAATAAAAAAAGAGCTAATAAACCAAAACTTCAAAGGTAACAATGATGTACCGTTTGTAGAACTTGGCGTTGATAAAATTAACTCTACAAAAAAAGATTCTGTATTTATAAGATACTCATTTTTTAATCCTTCAACGAAAAAAGATGGTTTAAAAATATCAAATGTTACATTATTTAAGCCATGGAATTGGGTTATAGGAACTGGAATTTATGTTGATGAAATAGAAGATGAAATAAAAAATATGGAAATAACTGCACAAGAACAAATAAATAGTGTAATTTTTCAAATTATAATAATATCAATTTTTGTAACAATTATTTTATCTTTAATTGTAGGATATGCTGCAAGTAAAACTATAATTCAACCTATTCATAACTTTGAAAATGGTTTATTAAATTTCTTTAAGTATCTAAATAGAGAAACTTCAAAAGTTGATATGCTTGATTGCGATACAAATGATGAAATTGGGAAAATGGCAAAAGTTGTAAATAAAAATATTCTTCTTACAAAAGAAGGTATTGAAGAAGATAGAAAACTTATTGATGAAACAATAGCCGTTTTAGGAGAGTTTGAACAAGGTGATTTATGTCAAAGATTGAATATAACTGTTTCTAACCCTGCTTTAATGGAATTAAAAAATGTTTTAAATAAAATGGGTGAAAATATGGAAAACAATATTGATAATGTTCTAAATATTTTAGAAGAATACTCAAATTATAACTATTTAAATAAAGTTGATTCAAAAGAGTTAAAACAACATTTAGAAAAACTTGCAAATGGTGTTAATAACCTTGGTTCTTCAATTACTACAATGTTAATTGAAAATAAATCAAATGGTTTAACACTGCAAAATAGTTCTGATATTTTACTTTCAAATGTAAATACATTAAATAAAAATTCAAATGAAACAGCAGTTGCATTAGAACAAACAGCAGCTTCTCTTGAAGAGATGACAGGAAATATAAGAAGTAATACATCAAATGTTGGCAAAATGTCTGCTTATGCAAATGAGTTATCTACTTCTGCAACATCAGGTCAAAATTTAGCTATTAAAACAAATACTGCAATGGATGAAATAAATGAGCAAGTTAATTCAATAAATGATGCAATCTCTATTATTGATCAAATTGCATTCCAAACAAATATTTTATCTCTAAATGCAGCTGTTGAAGCAGCAACAGCAGGAGAAGCAGGAAAAGGCTTTGCAGTTGTTGCACAAGAGGTTAGAAACCTTGCTAATAGAAGTGCTGATGCTGCTAAAGAGATTAAAATATTAGTTGAAAATGCTACTTTAAAAGCAAATGAAGGAAAAGATATTGCTCATAGTATGATTAGTGGATATGCAGGATTAAATGAAAATATTATAAAAACATTAGATTTAATCAATAATGTTCAATCAGCATCTAAAGAGCAACTTGAAGGTATTGAACAAATTAATGATGCAGTTACAACACTTGACCAACAAACACAAGAAAATGTAAATATTGCAAATACTACAAATACTGTTGCAATTGAAACAAATCAAATAGCAACACTAATTGTAAAAAATGCAGATGAAAAACAATTTCATGGAAAAGAAGATACAAAAGCAAGAACTTTTAAAAGTAGTTCGGATAATAAAATACAAACAAATAAAAAAGCAGTAGAACCTAGAACTATTGTTTCAAAAACTTCACATGATGAGTGGGAAAGTTTTTAAAAATCCTAAGTAAAAGAGCCTTATGATACAACTTACAAGTCTGATAATATATAATCTATTCGATGAATTAGATTATTATTTATCAGATTGTATAGCATTTTTTGAATTGATTTTCAAAAGTACTCAATACCTATTTAGAATTGTAGATTGGATGAAGCTTTAAATATATGATTTAAAAGCTCATCTTTTTTTGTTCCAAAATCCCTTTAGATTTGTTGAACTTTGTAGTTTTTACTTTTTGAACATTTTGTGTAACACGGAAAACTAATATAACTGCTTCGTGTTCAAAAATTAGAGGTTGAGGAATGGTTAACTTCAGAGATACTGTTAATCCTTATTATTCAGCTATTTTCTAGTATTTTCCAATAGATAATATAAATAGACTAAAGACATTATAATATCTTTGTAAGTATTGTATGATTACTGCTGTAGATTACTTACCGGTTAAGTAATTTGAATTAATATTATATATATTGACAATCAATCACAAATAATCACCTATTTGTATCTCATCAATCTGCTCATCTAATAAATACTCTTTAGCATATCTTTTATATACTTCTGTTTTTAAGAATAATTCAAAAATATCCTTATCAAGGTGTTGGTCTTTTACCATAAAGCTTAGTATTTTTATAGACTCTGATAAAGTTTTACTATCTTTATATGGTCTATCAGAGGCAGTAAGTGCTTCAAAAACATCAGCTAAGGCTAAAACTCTTGATGGTATTGGCATATCATCTTTTGTTAGTTGTTTTGGATAACCTGTACCTATTAGTGTTTCATGATGAGCACCTGCATATAATGGCACATTTTTTAGGTTTTCTGGTAATGGTAATTGCTCTAACATTTTGATTGTCATTTTTATATGATCTTGGATTTTATATCTTTCTTCTTCGGTTAAAGTTCCCTTTGAAATCGTTAAATTATAAACTTCACCTTGATTATATAGATTTTTTGGTATTTCTGTTTTAAATCCATATTTAGAATCATCATTAGCCCAATCTTCTCTCTTAATTATGTGCCAGCTTTTATTTGACAATAAGTTCTCTAATATAGGTAAACTTTCATCTTTATTTTCAAATCTGATTCTTTCTTCTCTTGATAAACCTGCTTTGTCATCAAAATTTCTTAACCAAGTTCTTGACGCTATAACTTTAATTTTTTCTTTATACTCATCTTTTAAAAATTCTCCACCTAAGTTCATTTTAGCAATGAACTCAAAATCTTCTTTTAAATTAGTTTGTTCTTTTTGAAGCCAAGTATCTATTTCTTGTTTATTATCACCTTTTAACTCTTTTTTATAAGACTCAATGATTAGATCTCTATAAATAACTTCAAATCTAGTTCTTATTTCATGTATTCTATTATAGATTGTTTCTAGTTTTGTTGCTTTATCAACAACATACTCAGGAGTTGTAACTTTTCCACAATCATGTAACCATGCAGAAATACTTATCTCTCTATATTCATCTTCACTATTTATTTTAAAATCTTTAAAAATACCATCTTCACATTTATTTGCTTCATCTATAATCATAAGTGCAAGTTCAGGAACTCTATTACAATGACCACCTGTATATTTTGATTTTTCATCTATTGCAGTAGCTATTAGTTTTATGAAAGAATCCATAAGTTCTTTTTGATTCTCTTCATAAGCTTTTATTGAAACTGACATTTTCCATAAAGAATCAGAAACATCATGAATCTCTTTTATATAAGAAGGAATACTTTTAACTTTATCAAATTTTCTTTTTTGAATCTTTTCATTCTCTTTTACGATTCTATGTAAAGGATTAATAATCAAACTTGAACTTAAAATAATCAAAGGTATGGCAATAATTAAAAATACTATAAATGAAATCAATACAAACCAATAAATTTCTTTTATGTATGGTTCCATTATATTTTCAATTGGAGAGATTATATATAGGGATTCACTATTATCAAAAAGTGAAAATTTATTATAAAAAAACTGATTATTGGTTAATTTTTTATCAAGTGTATTTTGATTTAATGAACTTTTATTATCGCTAATCTTACCTTTTGATACTTTGTTATAAGTAATAATTTCACCATTAGCATCAAATAAAAAAACTTCACTATCTTCAACTAGTTTTTGTTTACTTATTAATTTATCTATATTATTTAGTGTTACATCAATTCCAATAACAATATCATCACTATTTTTTATTTCTTTTGTATAACTAATACCATATTTATTTAAAAACTTAAACAAATATGGTTCTGTTTTTATTGAACTTGTGGAAGATATAGCTTCTTTGTACCAAGGTCTTTGAGTGACTTTATATTTTTTATCATTTTTTATAGATTTTATTTGATTTAAATTTTTATCTAAATATTCTTTATACTCAATATTTTCAATGATTTTAATTATTAGCCAAGAAGCATTTTTGGGTGCATCAAAACTACTTTTATATTCTTCATTAAGATTTATAAGTTCATAATATGTACCATCTTTATGACCTACATATATTGAATAAATATAATTATTGCTTTTTATATCAGAAACAAAAAGATCTAAAATCTGATGTCTAACATTTGGAATTGGTTTTTCAGTTACAGAAGGAACATTCTCAATTAAGCGAATAAAAGATTCACTATTTTTAATATAATTAGAAACTTCTTGCTTAAGGTTTATAGATAATTGTTTAAATGATTCTTGAGTACTTTCTAATGCAATTTTTTTACTTAAATTATATTGCATAATTAGCATAACTGTTACAACAATTGCGGTAACTGTAAAAAACAAACCTAAAATTGTAGGTTTTATTTTTATGGAGAAATTATTTAAACACATATTCAAACCTTTAATAAACTTAACTATAAAAATACATGATACTAAAAGTTATACTTTATATTAATCCCTAAAGATAATTCTTCCCCATGTTCACTATGACTACTAACTATTCCACCTGAAATATCAAGATTATTATATGCTTTAGACTCCAGTCCAATACCAAAATGCAAACTATCTGCTCCTCTATTTTGTCCAACAAAACTTTCTTTATAGTTTGGATTAATAGCTAATGCTGCATCAATAGTATGTTCCTTGTTTTTATTTGCATACCAATCATGTTCGTACTTCACAAACATCGTTGGAAAAAGATTTTCGAAATTTTCAAACGAATTGAACTTGGCATTTATCCCTAACGATGAAACTATCATATGAGCATCTGCTTTATCAATAATTAACCTACTATCATTACCTTTTTCCTTAATTTCCTCTTGTTGATAATAGGCATAATTTAGTCCTATACTTGGAGATAGTTTTACATTATTAAAACTATTTATATCATAAGCAAATTCAATCGATGAATATATTGAATGAGAATTATATTCTGCTTTATTTTGATTTGACAATGTCGTGAAAACAACATTTTTTTCTGTATTAGTTCTACCATAAGTGTATCCCATCATTCCAGTCAAATGACTGTTACTATTCAGTTTATTATATGCATATAATCCTAAATGAAAATTATCAGAACTAAACGATTGACTTACTGAATCGTGTTCTGACATATTGGAATATCCATATCCAGTAAAGACACCTATATTAAAATTGTCATCTTTAATAATATCACTTCCAAGTAAAAAAGTTTTTAATTTATAGTCAAAGTTTCCTAAATTATTTTCACCATTTACCTCACCTTCTACATAAGACATGTCTACCCAAAAGTTCTTATTATTAGAAAAATGTTTTTCTGTTTTATCTTGTACTGAAGATATTACTAAATCTATTTGTTCTAACCCTACTGTTATAAATGAAGAATAAGGTTCTGCATGAATTGAGTTTACACTTGAAGATGCTTGTGCATTTGTTAAACTATTTAGTGCTGATGTAATACTTGGATTAGAAGTTGTATTTATTGCATTTACAAGAAGAGCTGCTCCTGCAGTTTTGTTTACAGTATTTATAGCTTTGTGTGTTTTAAATGAAGATACAGGAAGAGTAGCTCCTGTTAGAACAATATCATAACTATTATCTGTACCTAAGGTTAAATCCGTAAGTACAGGTAAATTTCCACCAGCTACAAATTCATACATACTATTTATTTGAGTATTTGTATATGTTGTTCCTAAATTCTGATTGTCTATTACTTTAAAAACTTTTCCATCATAATCAGAAGGTACAGTTCCAGCATTCATTGGATTTACCTCTATATTGACTTTATTATTTGATAGTATTTGTTGATTTGAATTAGACGATACATCAGAAAAAGTTAATTTATCTGAAGAAGTAGGTGTTGTTGTATTAATTCTAAAATTAAATCCTGATATATCAAAAGTACTTGTATTATTAATATTAAAGATTGGAGTTGTTCCTCTTACATTGACATTTCCATTAACAGTGATATTTGTATTATTTAATGTTAAAGTTCCTCCATCATAAATATTAACACCTGTATTATTTGGTGTGATAGCTAAACCTGAAGTACTAAGTATAAAGTTTCCATATATATTAGCTCCACCCTTATTCAATCTTAAAATAGTTCCATTCGTATTCAATGTGAAATCAGAACCTGTATTAATATTAAATAAAAATGGTGTATTTACTGGGTCATTTGAAATCCAATTATTAATAGAGCTCGAACCATAACTATGTAAAATCACTTCATAAGGATTTTCTATCTTAAATATATCTGCACCTGATTCAATATCTAGATGTCCATTATTAAGAATAATATAACTTGTACTGTAATCAGAAGTATCTCCTATTCGCATTAGCCATCTAACAACTGAATAACCTCCATTATCATACAATTTTAAAGTAGCATTATTTATCTCTAAATTTTTTACACTGAATTCTCTCCCCGCAAGAGAAAAAGTAGTAAGTTCTTGATTTGAGGTATTTAATATAGGATTAACTAAACCTGTTCCATCTATTACTAAATTTTCAAGATAACTCTGTATATTTGTGGTATATGTAAACTCAGCATTTCGTGATGTAGATACAAAATAATCATTTGTCGTAGTTAAATCTACAATAAGTGCTTTTAAAGGATTTCCACTTCTTATGGCTAGTAAATTTGGTATTGTTGCCATATTTGTACAATTTGTTCCAGCAGCATTTGTTGCACAAGTATAAGCATTTGTATTATTATAGAAATTTAAATTTTCTAAAGTAACATCTGCATAACTAAATGTTGAAGAAGCAATAATTGATAATTTTAGTAATATTGATTTTTTTGACATTTTAACCATCCAGTTTTTATATAATTAATTTTATCAAATAGTTTTTTAATTATAGATTCACAAATGAATGTTCAACAACCTGTTATTTTTAGCACAAATTTTGTGACTTTCTTTTCTTCTGAATTATAAATAGTATTAAGTGTAATATTGATAATATAAATACTTATATAGTAAGGAGGAGATTTTGGAAATTTTAGAAAGTAACCATAAAAAAGAAGCTATAAACAAAATAATTGAAAGTTTTAAAGGAGAAAAAAAAATTAATTATTTTAAAATAGGTAGCAACTTAAAAAGAAAAATCAAAGTAAGAAGACTTATAAATAGTGTAAAAAATCAAAAACATTTTATTATTTTGGAACAAAAGAAAATAGAAACGCAAAATTGGGAATTTGTCGGTGCAGATGTAACTGTAATTAATAAAAGTTACGAAGAAAAAAATATCTTTAATGAAGATGACTATAAGTATGTAGGGTTTGATATATATGTTGATTTAATTCAAGGAGTAGTTTTTAAATCAATATTTATACAATTTTCATATCATTCTTTAGTTAGATTACTTGAAAGGTGCGATATAAACAAACTGAATTCTGCTGAAAAAGTTAAGCAATATTTGTCTTCTATGATAAAGTCTTTTGTGTTAAGGTGTTTTAATATGTTGGAGAAGAAAATGAAAGCTTTTACTTCTAATATGACAGAGGACGAATTATTTTCCACTATAGAGGATTATGTTGTTATCGATAAATTATTTTTCCCAATAGTAATGGAAATAGGTCAAAATAGAATGAAAAAAGTAGCTATTACTTTCACTATTAAAACTCTAATGCCAGATGAGTACAATAGTGCAAAAAGAACTATTAGTAAAATAGGTCAAGATATACCTAGGGAAAATCTATTAGATTACTCTGAATATTTAACAAGTTTGATAGTTCAAAAATATTAAAATAATTTCTGATTATATATTTATCTTTTCCATATAAATATCACAGTTAAAAATATATAAATTAGTATAACTATCAGTCATTCTTGTGATCTGGCTCAACTTTATATGATAAAGAGAAATACTAAATATATTATAAAATACAATATGGATAAGATTGCTACAAAGATAAGTTATAAAACAAGTTCAACAACCTGCACTATATGGTGATAAATATAATAGTGCGATTTAAGACTTTTATTTTGAAACTATAGTATATCTTGTTCCTCTTCCTTTAGTTCCTTCTATTTGCTTAATACATTTCGAGTCAAGCAATTGCTTTAAATCATTTGAAGCTGTAGATGTAGAGGCTTTAGTGATGGATACATACTTTGATTTAGTGATGCCACCTTCAAAGTTTTCAATTCCTATATCAAGAACTTTATTTAAAACCTTAATTTGTCTAGCATTTAATTCTTTTTCTCTATGAGTATCCCAAAACTTAGTTTTATCAATTATATATTGAACTCCTGTCTTTGCTTCTTCAAGTGATTTTAATAGGGTTTTTAAAAAGTATTCTAACCATAGTGTTATATCTAGTGGCTCGTCTTTTTTTCTAAACCCTGTGGTCTTTTCAAGAACTTCATAATAGTCTTTCTTTTTATTATAGATAGTCTTTGAAATAGAATATATCTTTGAATAGTATGAGTTCTCTACTCTAGCTAATGCATACTCAGATATTGTTCTTGCAATTCTTCCATTCCCATCATCAAAAGGGTGAATGATTAAAAACCATAAGTGAGCAATTGCAGCTTTAATTAATCCATCTTCTGTATTATTAAACCATTTAAAGAAATCTACCATTTCATCAAAAAGAGTATCGTGTGGAGGAGCTTGGTAGTAAACTACTTCTTTAGGGCCACTTCCTCCTATTATCATTTCATAGTCTCCTCTTAGATCTCCTACATTAATTATAGTTCCTTCATGGTTTCTTCCTGTTGGAAATATAGCACTATGCCATTTTTCAACTCTTTCAATATCTAAATCATCATTGTAATTAGTACAAGCATCAAATAATATACTTACTAATCCATCGGTTGCATAATCAGTATTTGCAAATTCTTCAATACCTAATTTCTTTGCAATAGATTTTCTTACACTATCTCTATTTAAAAACTCTCCTTCTATTGCAGAACTACTAATAATTTCATCTGCTAACGTATCTGCTAACTTTTCTTGCATCTTATCTTTTGATGCAAAAGAATAAAGAGTTGAAAGTGATCCTTGTAAGAATGTAATATCTTTTATTAATGGATTGATATGCATTGTATCGTATTTAAATGATGGGTAATTTTCAAATTCCCATATCCATCTTTTGCTCATGGATAATGCCTTTTTAATAGTATTATAATAGAAATTATACGAAAAATCAAGTTTTACGCACAATAATTTGTACGAAAAAGATATATTTACGTATAAATGGAATTTTTATCAAGTTATCTATTGGAAGAAGTTCTTTTAATTATCTCTATGATTAGTTGTATCATCAAATCCTATTCTTTTTAGGAAAAGAGACATTACTTTACAATTCATCTAATATATGAGATAAATAATAAGTTCAATACAAAGGATTTATTATGAATGTAGGTTATTCAAGAGTTTCAACTTC
>NZ_JBGUES010000056.1:0-12445 GCF_041821165.1 Poseidonibacter sp.
TACGATTGCTTGCCAGGAGAAAATGATGGAAAAGTTGGTTATTTAGGAGATCTATTAGTTGAAACTATGAAAGCAAGAGGTCATAAAGTTGAGTTTGTAGAAGTTAATTATGCCCGTGGTTTAGAATTGGTTCGAGAAGGAAAACTAGATGGTACTATGGCTTGTTTTAGAGAAGAAGCACCTGATTTTATTTTTCCAGATTTTCCACTTGGAAAAAGTAACAGCACATTTTTTACCCTTAAAGACTCTTCATGGAGCTATACAGGAACCCAATCACTTAAACAAGCTAAGATAATCGGTATAATCGATGGTTATGACTATGTTGATCCAACAGTTATGGAATACCTTGATACAAAACCAAGTAATGTTTTGGCAATGAAGGGTGAAAAGCCATTAGAAAGATTGTTAGAGATGTTAATTAGTGGAAGGATAACTACTATTATTGAAGATAAAAGTGTTTTAGAATATAAAATCGCTCAAATGGGTAAAACAGATTTAGTAAAAGTCTCTGGAGTAACGGACTCAGTAATTGATGTTTTTGCTAGTTTCTCACCAAAAAAAAAGAGCTCAAAAGAGTATGCTAAAATTCTCTCAGAAGAAACTATAAAAATGCGAGAAGATGGACGGCTACAGGTTCTTTTGGATAAATATGGAATTAAAGACTGGCAATCTAAGTAAAAGGTTTATTATTTAATGATCAACTCTGTATTAAAACGTTTTCGTCAAAGCATTGCTTTACACCTATTAACTACGATTTTCAGCGTTTATTTTTTAGTTGCAGTAGTAGTAACAGTTGTGCAACTTTATAAAGAGTATGAAGATACTAAAGCTAAATTCTATAACGAGATTCAAACCTTACCAGCTACTTTTAATCGAGGTATTGTTGACTCAGTTTGGACTTACAATAAAGAATTATTGCAATCTATTTTATTAGGTATGCACAATTTACCAATTGTAGTCGGGATTAAAGTTGAATCAATTGATCATAAAATGGATTTGCAAATTGGAGCAGTGCTCAACGAAAAAAATGAGATAACTTATTACGATTCTTCTGGAAAAGAAACAAAGCAAAAAGAGTTTGGTTTTGGTACTGAGACATTATTTAAGCATGAGTTTCCTATGGATTATCAAGGAGCAGCTTTTGATCATAAAATACCTTTAGGTCAAGTTACATTATACTCCAATAACCAACTGGTATTTGATCGGGTTAAATATGGTTTTATTCTTATTTTAATCAATTCCATCATCAAAACAATTGCACTTTGGTTTATCATCTTTTATTTTATAAAAAAATATCTAGGACAACCTTTGGCGGAGTTTACAACTAAAATACGTAAGCAAGATGTACTCTCACCTCAAGCTATTGATTTAAACCTTCATTGGACAGATACAAATGAACTGTTAATATTGAAAGATAGCTATAACCAAATGATTGAGCGTTTAAATGAGCACAAAATCCTTAGCATTACAGATAAGCTTACAGGACTTTTCAATAGACTAAAACTTGATGAAGCACTCAATGATGAATTTAACCGCAGTAATCGTTTCAAAAGTAGTTTTGGTATTATTATTATAGATATTGATTATTTTAAAAAAGTAAATGACACCTATGGTCATCAAGTTGGTGATCAAGTACTTATTCAATTTGCCAAAATACTTAAAGAAAATATACGTAAAATTGATATTTTAGGACGATGGGGTGGTGAAGAGTTTATGATAATATGTCCAGAAACTGATTTTCAAGGAACTATCAAACTAGCCCAATCACTTCGTAAAATAATTAGCAAATATAATTTTCCAAACATTGGGAATTTTAGTGCAAGTTTTGGAGTATCTATTTATGATGGTGATGAAAATATAGATAAAATTATTGCACGTGCTGATAATGCTTTATATAAAGCAAAAGCAAATGGTAGAAACAGAGTTGAAGGTAAGCAATAGCTATATTATAATCTCTAGATTATCTCACCAAAAAAAGTTTTCCATATTACACACAGAGTTATCTACTCTTTACAAGATAATAAATACTTTATTACTTTAAAAAAATTCAATAACACCCTTTTAAAAAGCATATTTTAGCTACAATTCCATCATGCAATTAGAAGAAAAATTAAAACAACTACCAAATGATGCGGGTGTTTATCAATACTTTGATAAAGATGGTCATTTACTTTATATTGGAAAAGCTAAGGTTTTAAAAAATCGTGTAAAATCCTACTTTAAATTTACTCCAAAACTATTACCAGCTGATAAACTAGGCCCTAGAATTCATAAGATGATTTCTCAGGTATTTTCTGTAGAGTGGATAGTCGTACCAAATGAGCATGATGCTTTGATTTTAGAGAACTCTTTAATCAAACAGCTAAAACCTAAGTACAATATTTTACTTCGTGATGACAAAACATATCCATATATTTATATAGATTATTCTGAACTTTTTCCACGTTTAGAAATCACTAGACGTGTTTATAAAAATAAAAATATCAAATACTTTGGTCCCTACTCTACTGGTGCAAAAGATATGTTAGATAGTATTTATGAGATTGTTCCTTTAGTTCAAAAAAAATCATGTATCAAAGGAAAAGCTGCTTGTTTATTTCATCAAATCAAAAGATGCCATGCACCTTGTGAGGGTAAAATAAATACTGCTGATTATTCAAAGATTGTAGAAACTGCACTTGATTATATTTATAATAAATCAAAACTAATTGCAAAACTAACAGAAAAAATGATGGAATATTCAGAAGATTTTAGATTCGAAGAAGCAATGAAACTTCGAGATAGAATCAAAACAATTGAAAAATCTCAAATAAAATCAGGAATGGATTTAGCTACAAATGAAAATATTGATTTATTTGCAATAAAAGCAGGAAAGAAAAAAGCTGTAATTGTTCGTATGTTTATAAGAGATGGGAAATTAACTTCTTCTTCTTATGATTTTATACAAATTGATTATGTAGAAGATGAAGATGAAAGTACTTTTGATTTAAATGAAGCATATAAAAGAGCAATTATCAACTACTATGATAATGAAATTCCAGTTTTACCAAAAGAGGTTTTAACGGCTATTGAAGTTGATGAAAAAGAGGATATTGAAAACTTCTTATATGAAACTTTTTCTAAAAAAATCAAACTTTTTAATCCAAAAAAAGATAAGAAAAAAGATTTAATTCAAGTTGCACTAAATAACTGTGATGAGCTTTTACGAATTGATTCTTCAAAAAATTCTACAAATATTTATGAAGAGTTAAAAAAACTATTTAATCTGCAAACCCTACCATACAGAGTTGAGTCTTATGATAACTCACATATGATGGGACAAGCAACTGTTGGTGCTATGGTTGTATGGAATGAAGAGTTAAATGCTTTTGATAGAAAAGATTTCAGACACTATAATCTTGAATCAAAAGATGAATACTCTCAAATGAGAGAGATGTTAATGAGAAGAGTTGATAGTTTTGAAAAGAATCCTGCACCAGACCTTTGGGTTTTAGATGGTGGTTCTACTCTTTTAAAATTAGCCTATGATATTATTCAATCAGTTGGTGTAAACTTAGATATTATTGCAATTGCAAAAGAAAAGGTTGATGCAAAAGCACATAGAGCTAAGGGAGCTGCTAAAGATATTATTCATTATAGAGACCAAAAAGGTGAATATAGAGAGTTGAAACTTCTTACAAGTGACCAAAGATTACAGTTTGTACAAAGACAAAGAGATGAAGCACATAGATTTGTAATCAATTTTCATAAAAAACAAAAAAGAACAGAAGATAAACAAATATCGCTTTTACAAATCAAAGGAATTGGAGAAGCAAAAGTTAAAAAACTTCTTCTATATTTTGGAGAGTTTGGCAAAATCAAAAGTGCATCTGTTGAGGAATTAAAAGAAGTTCTAAACGAAAAAGATGCTATTGTTATATCAAATTATTTTAAGCAGAAAGAAGAATAAGTGGCAAAAATTTTAATTAATAAAGATAATTTATTTCATAATTTAAAAATTATTTCAAATCATGCAGGTTCAAAAGAAAAAGTAGCAATTGTATTAAAAGATAATGCATATGGTCATGGACTAAAAGAGATTGCCAGTTTAGCAAAAGAGTTTGGAATCACAAAAGCAGTAGTTAGAACCTTAGATGAAGCTTTAGAAATTGAGAATTTATTTGATGAAATATTAATTCTTGCTGAAAATAACATGCACACTTATTCACATACTTTTCACATAGCCTTAAATTCTCTTGAACAAATTGATACATTAGCTAATAATTGTAATGTGCATATTAAAGTGGACACAGGAATGCATAGAAATGGTCTAGCTCCAAATGAGCTTGAAGAAGCTATAGTAAGGCTTTTAAAGAAAGATATTAAAATAACAGGGATATTTACACATCATAGAAGTGCAGATGAAGTAGGCACTACTTTTTATTGGCAAAATTCTGTTTTTAATGAAGTAAAAAAGAGTGTAAAAAGCTTATGTGAACAACTTAAAGTTTCCTTACCAATTTTTCATTCTTGTAATTCATCTGCGTTATTTAGAACAAAAAACTTCAATGAAGATATGACAAGAGTTGGTATTGCAACGTATGGTTATCTTGAAAGTGATGAAGTTTTTGATAATCCAAATTTAAAACCAGTTTTATCACTTTGGGCAAATAAAATATCTTCAAGAAAGTTATTAAAAGGTCAAAGCCTTGGATATGGTGGAACATTTACAGCAAAAGAAGATATGATTGTATCTACTTATGATGTAGGTTATGGAGATGGTTTTTTAAGACTAAATGAAAATCAAAAATACCTTACACCAAAAGGTTATGAAGTATTAGGAAGAGTTTCAATGGATAACTTAAGCTTGAATTCTTTAGATGATGAAGTTTGTATATTTGATGATGTTAGAAATTTATCTAAAATTCAAAACACTATTACTTATGAAATTACAACTACTTTAAGTAAAAGCATAAAAAGAACCATAGTATGAAAAAAAAAGTTATAGCTTTTGTTTTTTTAGCAGAGTTTTTAAATGCTGTAACTTTACAAGAAATAAAAATAATACATAAAGAAGAAGGTATCCTAAAAGCCCTACCTTTTTATAAAAAACTAGTTAAAGAAGAAAATCCAAAAGCAATGTACGAATTAGCAAAAATTTATTTAAGGGGTGAAGGAATAGCTAAAAGTACAACAAAAGCATATAACTTGCTAAAAGAATCTTCATCATTAGGTTTTAACGAAGCGACATATACACTTGCCAAACTTTATTTCTCGCAAAAAAGCCCTTATTATAATAAGGCAAAAGCCTACAATACTTTTATCGATGCAAGTGAACAAAATCATGCTAAAGCTTTTACAATGATAGGTAAACATCTATTATTTGGAATTACTGTAAAAAAAGATTATAAAAAAGCTGTTTATTATTTCAAAGAAGCATCAAAAAGAAAAGATTATTCAGCAAATTGTTATGTTGCATATATGTATGCTTCAGGAAAAGGTGTATTTCCAAATTTTGGTAGAGCTAATGTTTTTGCAAAAGATCAATATGAAAAAGGAAATCAATTTTGTATAAAAGTATGGAATGATTATAATTTAGGGAATTATCCTAGTGATAATGGCTGGAATATTGGTGATTATAATAAACCAGTAAAATAAATCAAAAAAACTATTTAATAGGAATAATCAACTTAAATTCAGCACCTTGATATTTTTTACTCTCATGCTCAAAATCTACATTATTAACTTCTATACTTCCATTAAAAATCTCTTTTACTAAATTATGTGTTAAATTAAGGCCTAATCCTGTACCTTGAGATTTATGTTTTGTTGTAAAATATGGTTCAAATATTTTAGATTTTATACTTTCGCAAATTCCATTTCCATTATCTTTAAATATAATTATGATTTTATTATTTTCAACTTTTTGATTTATAAATACATATCTATTATTAATATTATTTTTTTCAACTAATACATCAATTGAATTATTTAATATATTTATAAAACACTGTGTTAATTCATTTAGATAACTTTCAATTTTTATATCATCTTCAATATAATAAACAACATTTATATTATTTATAGTTATTCTTTCTTCTAATATTTTTAAAAAAGATTCAATACAAAATTTCATAGTAAATTTTTCAATTTTTATATTACCTTTTACAAAATCACCAAACTCTTCAATTGTTTTTGATAAATATTGAGCCTTTTCATCTATTAAAGTACACATATCAAATAAGTAATCATCTGTTAAAAGATTATTCTCTTTTGTTATTTTTAAGCCTGTAGCTGCTGTTGATATTACAGATAAAGGTTGTCGCCATTGATGTGCAATATTTGCAATCATCTCTCCCATAGCTACAAGTTTTGATTGTTCTGCAAGTTTTTTTTGATCATCTTTAAGTTTAGTAATATCATATCCAATATTAATAATTTCCCCATCAGGAAGATCAATATGTGTCCACATTGTAGTTAAAACTTCACCTTTTTTATTTAAAGGATGCCATTGTTTAAAGACACCTTTTTCTTGGACTAAAATTGTATCAATAACTGCTTTTTGAATATTTGGATCTGGATAAAATAGTTCAAAAGAGTTAGAATGATTATTTAACTCCTCTTTTGTCCAACCAAATACTTTTTCACACTCATTATTCCATAAAATACATTTTCCATTTTTATCAAAAGAGTCTATTAATATTGGAGCAATATCAAATAATAATTTGAATGTTTCTTGACTATTTTTCAACTCTTGATTCTTTTTATCCAATGTATTATTTAGCTTATATATCTTTGTTGTATCAAATCCATATACAAGTATTTTATTAGCATCACGTGAACCTATTATGTGTAAAGAGTAGTATGAATCGCCCTCTTTATAAGTTATATCTCTATTTTGGTTATTATCAATAATATTATAGATTTCTATTTTACTAGCATTTTTAAAAATATCAGTAAATTTTAAAATACTAGGTAGTTTAAGTTTTTTAGGTTCATTTTGTGAACATACAAAACCTTCTCTATCAAAAGCAAAAATTGGTTCTTTATTATATTTAGGGAAATCAATTAGGTTTGTTTTTTCTAAATTTAACTTATCTAATTTCTTTTTTAAAGCGATATTTTCTTGTAAAAGTGGGTTATTATTATTTTCTACTTCATTGATAATTGGAGCATTCTCTTTTCTACACCATTCATTCCAACCAGCGAAATATATTCTTATATTTTTATAACCAAGCCTTCTTAGTGCAATATAAGAGTTTGAAAGTCTTGCACCTTTAAAACAGTATAAAACAATATTATCATTTGGTTTTATATCATTTTTATCAAGCTCATATTGAATTTTTTCTAAGGATTTTACACTTAGCATATTTTCTGTAATAAAGTCATACCACTGTATCCAAACAGCATTTGGTAATCTTCCTTTTTTAGGAGCATAATCTATTCCATAAGGAGATGAACTTATTCCAACCCATTCATCTTTGTCTCTTACATCAAGTTTTATAATATTTGTATTATCTAATGCTTCTAGCATTTCATTGTAGTCAAGAAAAAAATCCTCTTGTACATTTGCTTTAAATATTTTAGGAGTGTTGTGTATTATTTTTGTAGATATTTTATATTTTTGATTAAGCCAACCATAATATCCACTATCTAAGACTTTTATTTTTTCTTCATCATAACCTAAATATTTTAATATAGTTAGACCTCTTGGTGATTTTAAAGTAAATTTATCTTCATAAAAAACAACTATTTCATCTTTACTAATTCCAGCTTCTGAAAATATCTTTTCATAAAATTCAACAAAACTCTCTTTTTCAATTATTGTAGTAATTCCCTCAGGTAAATAAGTGAAGATTTCTGGAATATTTATAGCTTTTGGAATATGACCTTGCTTATACTCTTCAAAAGTTCTAACATCGATAATAACTATATTAGCATTGGATTTTAGTAAATCATCTAATTGTCTAGAAAGTATCATAAAGTTAATATTATCTTGCATTAAAGAATTCCTAAAGAAATAAGATTTTAATCCATTATTATATATAAAAAACTTTATATTATGTTTTAAAATAAGATTTTAAGTAATTTATTTTCAAATTCAATCTATTTTATACAATTTATATCTTCTAAAATGAACTCTATTTTTTTCTCTTCTAAAAAATCAGTAAAAAGTTTAAAATTTTTATCTACCTCATCTTTTTCATACCCAGCTAAAGATATTACAACTTTTCTTTTATCTTTTAAAATTTTAGGTAAGGAAGCAAAATCTAAATGTTTAGGCATTTGTTTCATTATATTTATAAGATCATTTTCACCACAAGATGCAGTTAGAAATTTTTTATATTTACTTTGATTTTTAGGATATAACTTATCAAGTGCTTCAATAACCATAGCTTGGCTCATAGAAGGAAATCCAGGTGTAAAAAAGAATCTATCTTCTAAATAAAATCCAGCAACATTATTTACTATATTTGTTAGTAACTTAGCATTTATAGGGAAATACGCCATATTTATTCTATGAGGATAAGCTTCTTTTTTAAATTGTTTAATAATTCTCTCTTTTGCAACTTCATGAAATTGCATTTTAGAATCAGTAAAAACTTTTGCTGCAATTTCTCTTGTATAATCATCAGGAGTAGCGCCAATTCCTCCAAAACAAAACATAACAGAGTTTTTATCAGCTTTAATAAGATTAAAAATATTTGTCATTAACGTAGTATCATCTTCTATTACAAAAGAGGCTTTATGCTCCCAACCACGTTTTAGAAGTTCATTATTTAGAAAAGAAAAATGGGCATCTTTACGACGCCCATTTAGAAGTTCAGTTCCAATAATAACAGAATAAAAATTTACTTTTTTATTAGTCATTTCTTATTAGTCCTTAAAAAATTTAGATTCTTGATTGAATAAACTTATCCATTTCATTTACAATTTCTTCAATAGTACCTTCACCATTAATTATTTTTAAGATATTTTTCTGTGTATAAAATTCTTGGATTTCAGCTAATGGATCTGTATATAATTTCATTCTATTTAAAAATACTTCTTCATTATCATCAGCTCTTACAACTTGTGCATCGGCTGCTCTTCCTAATACTCTTTGAAAAGCTGTTTCTCTTGATACTTCAACTTCAATAACATTTACTAATTCTACTTCTGGCTCATTTTCTAAATATTTATCTAATTCAGTCATTTGCTCACCAGACCTTGGATAACCGTCAATTACAACTACATCTGTTGGAGCTTTTTTAATTGCACCTACTATTGTTTCTATTGCAATATCAATTGGTACGATATTTCCAGCACTAATAAAAGTATCAATTAGTTGACCTCTTTTACTTCCACTTGATACTTCTGCTCTAAACATATCTCCAGTTGAATAATGAGTAATATTATCGTATTTTGCAGCTATTAATTGTGCATCTGTAGTTTTACCACTTCCAGGTGCTCCAATAATTAAAAATAATTTTTTCATTTCTGCCCTTAGTTGAATTTTAATGGCACAATTGTATCAAAAATCATTTAAATTCTTTATGTACTATTGAAACCTTATGTAGTATTAAAAGCTTTTTCTATACAATACTAAAAAACTAAGGACATAAAACATGAATTTAATGCTATTTGGTGCACCAGGAGCTGGTAAAGGAACTCAAGCAAAATTTTTAATTGAGAAATATAATATTCCACAAATCTCGACAGGTGATATTTTAAGAGCAGCAATTGCTGATAAAACAGATATGGGAATGGAAGCAAAAAAATTTATGGATGAGGGAAAATTAGTTCCTGATTCAACTATCATTGGTATTATTAAAGATAGACTAGCTGAGTCTGACTGTAAAAAAGGTTTTATCCTTGATGGTTTCCCAAGAACATTACCTCAAGCAGAATCTTTAAATCAACTAATGGCAACTATGGGAATTTCACTTGATAAAGTAATTTCTTTAAATGTTCCAGATGAATTAATTGTTGGAAGAATTACAGGAAGAAGAGTATGTTCTAAATGTGGAGCATCTTTCCATGTTGAATTTAATCCTTCAAAAGAAGAAAATGTTTGTGATTACTGTTCAAGTGAACTAATGATTAGAAAAGATGATAATGCCCAAACTGTAATTTCTAGATTAGAAGCATATCATGCACAAACAGCACCACTTATTGACTTCTATACAAATATGGGTGTATTTGTTGAGCTTGATGGAACAAAAGATGTTTCAGAAGTAACTACAGATATGCTTAACGCACTTTCGTAAGTCTTTTTAAAAAATAAAAAAGGGCAACTATATAAAATAGTTGCCCTTTTTTTTAATTTGTAATTATTAAAACAATCTAACCTTGCATTCCATTTGAATTCATTTTTTTTGCTCTTGCATTAAAATGTTCTCTTTTAGGAACAACAATCTCTTTTTGTCTCTCTTTTCTTCTTTGGTCTTTTTCTACAAAGATTTTTTTCTTAGTAAATGGATCCATCTCTGTATAATACATTACAGCTGAATAAGTTCCAGGAGTTGGTGTAAACACTTGTGCTTGTTCTGGATTCATTTTTAATTCATGCGTTGTAAACTGTTTTAACTCATGCATATGTTTCTCTTCACAACCAGGATGTGCTGCTATTAGATAATATGTTAAGAACTGTTTTTTTCCTGACTTTTTATTTAAATCATCATACATTTTTTTAAAATCTATTAGTGTTTGTTTTCCAGGTTTCCCCATATGATGTAAAACTTCATCAGATGTATGCTCTGGTGCAACTTTCATTTGTCCTGAGATATGATGGTCAACCATCTCTTTTAAATACTCTTGACCATGTTTTTTATCTGCTGTAATTAAATCATACCTAACTCCAGAAGCTACAAAGGCCTTTTTAATTCCAGGAATTTGTCTAATATCTTTTAATAATTTAATGTTTCTGCTATGGTCAACTTTCATTGTTCTACAAAGTCTATGTGCATCTACACATCTTTTGTTTTCAATACAAGTTCCCTTATTTATTTTTTTAACACACTCATATCCATACATATTTGCAGTAGGACCACCTACATCTGAAATAATTCCTTTAAAATCTTTAAGTGTAGTAAAATGCTTTGCTTCTTTTAAAATATTCTCTTCACTTCTTGTTCTAATTGTTCTACCTTGATGAGCAGCAATTGCACAGAAGTTACACTCTCCCCAACAACCATGATGAGTCATAATAGAGAATTTAATAGTTTCTAAACACTTAACTTTTCCATCTTTTGCATTATATGGATGAGCATCTCTTTGATAAGGGAAAGATGCGATTTTATCCATTTCATTTTGATCCATATGATCACTTGGTGGATTTTGAATTAAATATCTATTATCAACTTTTTGACATAATCCATTTGAATACATTGGGTCATTATTATCATAAAAAGCTTTGAATAAATCTATATACTTTTCTTTTTCATCTAAACACTCTTGATGAGAGGGAATTGATAAATACTCTTCTACTGGTTCTTTTGATATGTAACATAAACCTTTAATATTTTTAGGATCTCCACCATTTCTTAGTGTATTTCCTAAATCAATAATAGCTTGCTCACCCATACCATAAATCATATAATCAGCTTTTGTATCAAATAAAATAGGTTTTCTTAACTTATTTGACCAATAATCATAATGTGTAAGTCTTCTTAAACTAGCTTCAATTCCACCTAAAACAATAGGAACCGTTCCTTTGAAGTGTCTTCTAATTAAGTTTGTATAAACTAATGTTGCTCTATCCGGTCTTTTTTCATTTTTTCCACCAGGAGTATAATCATCAGAGTTTCTAAATTTTTTAGTTGCAGTGTAGTTTGATACCATTGAATCAATACTTCCACCACTTACTCCCCAAAATAGTTTTGGTTCGCCCATTCTTTTAATATCGATATCTGAATTTACATCAGGTTGTCCAATAATTCCAACCCTTAATCCAATATCTTCTAAAATTCTTCCAACTACAGCAATTCCCATAAAGGGAGAATCAATATAAGCATCTCCTGTAATTAGAACTACGTCTAATTCAGTCCATCCTCTTTCATTCATTTCTTCTTTTGTAGTTGGTAAAAATTTATTTGGTTTATTAATTTCACTCATATTTTATTCTTCTTTAATATATTATAGTTTTTTTGTATTGTGCCTAAATCTATGTTATATATACTATAAATACAAGATAAAATTAATTTAACTTGATGCCCCTCAATATCGTATTGCTTTGGAATAATAATATAAGTTAATTTATCGTTTTTGTTAAATTATCATCAATTTTTTTAATATCTAAAATCATTGCTATTTTTGAATCATTATAATCATTTATATCTACAATACTTTCAACTAAAGTACCTGTTCCTAAGAAATGATTTTGTATATGTTGAATTGATTTTTTTTCAACTGTTGATATGTTTTCTAAAGATGAAACAAGAATACCAATACAGTGTTCTTTATTTTCTATATCATACTCTAAAAG
>NZ_JBGUES010000057.1:0-3104 GCF_041821165.1 Poseidonibacter sp.
GATTTCTACCATTTTGTTTTGATTTATATAAACATTCATCTGCTCTTTTATACAAAGTATTTCCAGAAACATATGAGTTTGGCTCATAAATTATAGCCCCTATTGAGATAGAAACTACATTTAAAACTTTACTACCTGTGTGTTCAATTTGAAGTTCAACTATTTTTTTATTGATATCATTTAAACAAGATTTTAAAATTGTTTCATTTGTATCAAATAAAATAACACCAAACTCTTCTCCACCTAATCTAAATACATATTCATATTTTTTATTAAAATATTCAGATAATACCTTAGCAACTTTTTTTAAGGTTTCATCTCCTGCATCATGTCCATAAGTATCATTATATTGTTTAAAAAAGTCAATATCAAACATTATAAATGAACATTGCCAATTATTAGCATTTGCAATAAAAGGCATATTATCAAATATTGTGTCAAAATATTTTCTATTATAAAGTTGTGTCATAGAATCTGTAATTGATTCCATTTTATACTTTTTATTTAATACTCTTAATTGATTATCTTTTTTTATAACTTGATAAATAATAAAACCTATTAATACAAAACATAATGATAAAATTGATATTACATTATAAAAAAGAAGATCTTTCATATTTTTATAATCATCAACAAAAATTTTTCTTTGTTTATATGCATTTTCAATTTCATAAGTAATCAAGAAATCAATCTTCTTTACAACATTTTTAAATTTATAAAGTTTATTTGATTTAAAAGTATCTTTTATATCTTCATTAATACTAGAAACAACTAATCTTTCTTTTTCATTTTTATATGAATTAAAATAATAATTCCATTCTTCTAATATTATATTTTGTTCTTTTTTAAAATTACAATTATACTTTAGAGTTCTACAAGCAATAATCTCTCTATAATTATCTAAAATCTTCTCTAATTTTATTACAGGAACAAAATTTCCAAAGTAGATATTATCAATTTGTACTTTTAATTTATCAATTTGTTTATTAAACAATAAAGATGCACTAAAAAGACTAATTAATACAATAGAAACTAATACGATTAATTTAAAAAGCACTGACTTAAAAAATGTATACCTCATGACGCGATTATATCAAAAAATTATTTTAATAAAGATTAATAATATTAATAGACATCCCAATTTATAGGAAAGAGAGAGGATATACATATTTTCATATTTTAAATCTCAAATACAGAACTAATAATTTTTTAGATATAATCGCGAACTTATCAAAACACAAAAGGTTAAAATTTGTTAAATATAAAAGATACTTTTATAGGAAAAAACGCTAAAAGTGATATTTTATCGGGACTTGTAGTTGCTGTTGCACTTGTTCCTGAAGCTATTGCTTTTTCATTTATTGCACAAGTAAGTCCAATCGTTGGTCTTTATGCTGCATTTATTCTTGGGTTAATTACAGCATTAATTGGTGGAAAGCCAGGTATGATTTCAGGTGCAACTGGTGCTGTTGCTATTGTTTTAGTTGGTGTTAGTATATCTTCAAAAGCTGTACTTCAAGCACAAGGTTTAACAGGTGAAGAGTTATCATTTGGTATTATTCAATATATAACACTAACTGCAATTATTGCAGGTCTTATTCAAATAGCAATTGGTGCATTTAAAATGGGTAAATTTATTCGTTTAGTACCACAACCTGCACTTCATGGTTTTGTAAATGGTCTTGCTGTTGTAATTGCTACTAGTCAATTTGAGTTCTTAGATGGTGCTGGAATGGTTATGTATGCAATTATTTTAGGAACAATGGCAACAATGTATTTTTTACCAAAAGTTACTTCTGCAATTCCTTCTGGATTAGTTGCTATTATTGTATTTACACTTGGTGTTTATTTAACTGGTGCTGATACAAAACTTGTTGGAGATTTAGCAAACTTAAGTGAATTTAAGGGATTATTACCAAGTTTTCATATTCCTGATGTTATTTTAAATTTAGAAGCAATTAAACTTGTATTACCATATGCTGTAATTGTAGCACTTGTTGGTATTATCGAATCATTATTAACTTTATCTGTTTTAGATGAAATTAGTGGAAAAAGAGGAAGTGCAAACCAAGAGTGTATCGCTCAAGGAACAGGTAATATTACTTGTGGATTATTTGGTGCAATGCCAGGATGTGTAATGATTGGTCAGTCAATTATTAACTATACATCAGGTGGATTAGGAAGATTATCAGGTGTTGTAGCTTCTATTGGTTTAATTCTTTTAGTTGCAACATTAACAGACCTTTTAAATATCATTCCAGTTGCAATTTTAGTTGGGATTATGTTTATGGTTTCTATTGGTACTTTTGAATGGAGTTCTTTTGCAAGAATTACAAAAATGCCAAAAAGTGATGCTTTTGTACTTGTAACAGTTACAGGAATTACAATTGTTGCAGATTTAGCAATTGCTGTTATTTCAGGTGTAATTATTTCTGCACTTGTATTTGCTTGGAAACATGCAAAAGTAACTTCTAAAACTCATATTGAAGAAGATGGTACAAAAGTATATGAATTTGATGGTCCACTATTTTTTGGAAGTGTAACATCATTTAATGAAGGTTTTGATATTTTAAATGACCCTGATAATATTGTATTAGATTTTAAAGATGCAAGAGTTGTTGATATTTCTGGTGTTGAAGCAATTGATTCAATTACAAAAAAATATCAAGAAGCAAATAAAAATATTAAAATAAGACATTTAAGTGATGAGTGTAAATCTATTATGAAGAATGCTGGTCAATTTTGTACTTATGAAGAAGATGATCCAAAATATAAAGTTGTAATGGACTACTAAAAATAAAATCCAAAGTTTAGTTTTCTAAGCTTTGGATACTCTACTTAAAATATATCCCATCTAATTAGTTATCTTCTAAAGTAAATTTCGATAGAATTAATATAAATACAAAATCAATGAGTCTATTATGGAAATAAACAGTAATTATCAAAGCATATCCTCTATTCATCAAGAAATTGCACTTAAAAAATCACAGCTTGCAACAATTGATAAAAAAGAAATAGAAAAATCTGTTTTTGAAAAAAATGATACCGTAAATATTTCTGATAATAAATATGATGAAAATGATTATGAACGTGTGCTTGAGAAG
>NZ_JBGUES010000057.1:3114-12433 GCF_041821165.1 Poseidonibacter sp.
GCTTCTTTAGCAAATACACTTGGTGCAATTAATTATAATTATCAAACTGGTCCAGATGGTAAATTATATGCTACAGGTGGTCATGTAAGACTTGATACCTCTATTCCACAAGATGAAGAAGCTGCTATTGCAAAACTTGATGATTTAGCAAAAGCTGCTACTGCAAGTGAGGGTTTAAGTGGAGCTGATGCAATGATTGCACGAACTGCTAACTTAAATAAAATGTTACTTATGAGTAAACAAGAAGGAGAAAATTATGACAATAAATAATAATCTAAACGCAATGCTTCAATCTCAAGTACAAATAGATAAAGCAGCTACAAATATTGCACAAGTTGCAAATACAGTTGGTGACCCTGCTTTACAAGAAGTTTCTCAGGATTTAATAGATTCTATTGTAAACCAAATTCCTGAAGTTATAGCTTATGGTGCAAATGCACAAGGAATAATAACACAACAAGCAGTTTCAGATGTTTTATTAGATTTAAAGGCTTAAAATTATGACAAAAATAAATGTAGTATGTCCTCATTGTTTAAAAGTAAATGCAATTGCACAAAAAGAATCTTATGCAAAAGCAAATTGTGGAAGTTGTAAAGATTCATTATTAGACACAAGTCCAATTGAATTAAGTCCTGAGAATTTTGACCATGTTGTTGTGAATTCTGAAATTCCAGTAATTGTTGATTTTTGGGCTCCATGGTGTGGTCCATGTAAAATGATGGCACCAATATTTAATGAAGTTTCTTCAAAATATGCCCTAAAAGCTCTATTTGTAAAAGTAAATACAGAAAAATATCAAGAATTAGGTGGAAAATTTAATATTAGATCAATTCCAACTATTGTAGTTTATAAAAATGGTGAAGAGAAAAAGAGAGTTTCAGGAGCTCTTGACCCCTTAAGATTATCTAATCTTGTAAATGAAAATTTATAAAAATAGCTAGGCTCTTTTTATAAATTTCTTAAGCTCACTAAGTTGTGTTTCATTAAAAACTGTAATACCATTTTCTGATAAAAGTCTCGCTGTTAAACCTTGTGCCTCAATTAAATTTCCCGAAAAAGTTCCATCATAAATCATTTTATTTGAACATGAAGGTGATTTTGATTTTAAAAGTGCCACTGTAATTTCTTCTTCATTACAAAGATCTAAAGCTTGTTTTGCTCCAACTAAAAAAGGTATTGTTACATCTTCATTATTTTGAGTCATAACCTTAAAAGGTTTTTCAATACTTACAATTTCTGCTGCTTCTCTAGGAGTTCCTAGTCCTGCTGATACTTCTGGACAAAAAGAGTAAACTTCATTAGTACAAAGAATATCCATGAAAATTTCTTTTGCAGAAAATGTAAAAGATGAACCCATAGCTATTGATGAATTTTTTCCATCATATCTAACATCTTCACCAAGAAGACAAGAAGAAACTAAAATTTTCATTTAGTCTTCTTTTTTTCTATTTAAATCTTCACTTTTGAAAAATGTAGAAGGTTGCATATTACTAAATGCTGCTTTCATTGATACAAAAATCTGAGGATTTTCTTCTTCTAGTTTTGCTAATAACTCTTTTGTAGTAGCTCTTGCATGAGGCATTTTAACATCAAATCTTAAGCCAGGACATGCTTCATCACCAATTACATTGATTTCATTTTTATCTGCAAATGCTCTTAATTGTCTTTCTCTACAAAAAATTAATGGTCTAATTACTTCTAAACCATTTTCAGCTTCATAAATTGGAGGCATTGATCTCATTGTACCATTGTAGAAGAAGTTCATAAAAAATGATTCCATGGCATCATCTAAGTGATGTCCAAGTGCAATTTTATTATATCCTTGTTCTTGTGCTGCTGTGTATAAATAACCTCTTCTCATTCTTGAAAAGAATGAACAAAATGAAGAATTTTTTCTAATTTTTTCACCTGCTAACTCAAATATTTGAGTATCAATGATTTCATGTTCAATTCCATGTTCTTTACAATGATCACTTAAAAACTGTACTTGTTCACCCATACCATAAGTTACTGTAACTGCTTTAAAGTCAAAATTAAATCTTGCAACTTTTTTTAATCTATTTAGTGTGTGAAGTAAAGTAAGAGAGTCTTTTCCACCAGAAAAGCCTATTAATACTCTATCTCCTTCTTTTATTAATCCATATTCAGCATTAGTTTTTCCAACTAGTGATGATATTTTTTTACTTATTTCAATCAAGATATAAATCCTATATAAAATTTTTTGCAATTATATCCAAATAGTCTCCATATCTAATAAAATTCAAAGCCAAATTTAGAATTTCTACTGATTTTTTAGCAAAAGTAATTAATTAAAATTATATAGAACAATTAGTGAATAAAACAAAGGAAGTTTTAATTGAACTTTTAGATAATTACTATATAATTCCAGATTAAATAATTAAGAAAAAGATACCATAATGACAACAGAAGAAGAAATTGAGTTTAAGAAAAAGATTAGTGAAACTATTATCCCAATAGCTATAAATATGACTGAAGACAAGATTAGAGATATTCTTGAAATTGTTCAAAGAGATAATCCACAGTTACCAGAAGGTTTTGCAAATATGTTGCTTGAACAAATAATAATAAAAAAAAGATCAAGATAGATCTTTATTTTATCTACATTAAATAACCAATATTTTATTTTAACAAATATGCTACTTCATTTGGTTATATCGATATCCACTTCTATTAAATATACAAAAAGGCAATAAGATTAGAATTACAATTACAGTAAATGAATTAAAAATACTACAAGAATTATGTAAAGAATCAGGTCAAGCAGACTTGTATAAAAAACTTCATATTGAAGAAGAAAAATATAAAAATAGTATTACTGATAAAAAAACAAATGCAACAAAAAAGGCTACAAAAGCAAGGCAAGAAGCTGCAAAAAAGAAAATTGAAGCTTCAGTAAATATGATGAGAATGTTTAATCAAAAAATTACAGTTTATTCTGTAGCAAAAGAAGCACAGGTTAGTTATAATACTGCACTTAAATATAAAGATTTTATAGTTCAAAATTCAAATTAAGGAAAGAATATGAGAGAATTTATAAGTTTTGATAAATCAATTGAAATTTTAGAAAATATTAATATTGCTAAACCTACAACTGAAAGATTGTTTTTAACAAATGCAATAAATAGAGTTATTGCTAATGATATAATTGCAGATCATAATAGTCCTGAGTTTCCAACATCAGCAATGGATGGTTATGCTATAAAGCATTCTGATATAAAAAATGAGTCTATTAAAATTATTGATAAAAATCCAGCAGGATTTGTAGTAGATTCAGAAGTAAAAGATGGTGTTTGTATCAAAACTTTTACAGGTTCTCTTATGCCAATTGGAAGTGATACTTTAGTTCCTATTGAAAATGTTGAAGTTTTCGAAGATTGTATTAAAATCACAAATGAAGTTCCTTTTGGTTTTGCTACAAGAGCTATTGGTGAGAACTATTCAAAAGGTGAAGTTTTAATTAAAAAAGGTTCAGTTATTGGTTTTGCTGAAGTTGGTGTTTTAGCTTCATTAAATATTGCTCAAGTTGATGTAATAGTTAACCCAACTGTTGCAATTGCAAGTACAGGAAGTGAAATACTTGACTTAGGTGAAATACAAACAAATGATGCACAAATTAGAAGTTCAAATCATTTAACAGTAGAAGCACTTTGTAAAACAAATGGAGCATCAACAATTCAAATGGGAATAGTTGAAGATGATATTGAATCAATTACAAACCTTTTTGAAACAGCTCTTCAAAAAGCGGATATTGTTGTAACAACTGGTGGTGTATCTGTTGGTGATTATGATTTTGTTCAAGATGTAATAAAAGATAAACTAAATGCTCAAGTATTATTTCACGGTGTTACTGTAAAACCTGGTATGCATATTTTAGTTGCTTTAAAAGATAGTAAAATTATTGTTGCATTACCTGGATTTGCTTACTCTTCAACAGTTTGTGCAATTTTATATGTATTACCTCTTATTTATAAATTTAGACAATCAAATGAAAGTTTACCAATTGTAAAAGCTAGAATAAGTGAAGATTTTCCAAAAAGAATGGCAAAAACAATTTTTACTGCTTGTAATGTTGAATATACTAATAATGAATATACTATAAACTTTGATGGTAAGAAAAAAGGTACAAGTGCAATTTTAACAAATATGTTAGAAAGCCCTGCTTTACTTATTCAAAAAGATGATAGCCAAAATATTAAAGCTGGTGATTTAGTAGATATTTTACTTCTTAATCATCTAAAATAAAACCATAATTACTTACATTTAAAAAAAGTTAATCTCTTTTTTTAAATGTAGCATTTTTAAAATCTATCTTATTATTTACTTTTAAATCATTTTGTACTTTAACATCACTCTCTTTTATATTATTATTTCTATAAAGTCTTGGTTTTATTAAATAGTATGACATTAAAATCAGCATAATTAAACTTGCTATATTTGAAATAATTGAATTATTATCATTATCTTCTAAAAAACTTATAATATTTAACTCACCAAAATAAATATCAAAAAACCATCCCAAAGCAAATGACATAATTGCAATAGTACTTACATAAACAATTAAAGCTTTTTTACCTAAACTTTTATATACAACACTCATAGTTATAGCACTTGTTGCAGGACCAGCTGTTAAAAATATAAAAGCAGCTCCTCCACTCATACCTTGAAGCATTAAAGCTGCTGCTATTGGCAAAGATGCAGTTGCACAAACATATAATGGCATTGCAAAAAGCATAATTATTATATATGTTAATATTTCATTTTCAAACAATAACTGTGTATACTCTTTTGGTGCAAAAGTAGTAAAAGCAGCACCAAGTAAAAGCCCAATAAAAAGTGTTTTTGCCATATCTTTAAATAAAGTCACATAAGCATAAGAGAACACTTTTTTAATTGAGAATTTTTCTTTTTTAGACGTATCAGATGAACAAGTTGATGTATTAGAACAACATGATTGAACTTTTATTTCATTTTCTTTTTCTTCTTTTAAATCTCTATCAACAAAGTTTTGAATTAATCCAACACTAATAGCAATAATAATTGATGATATAACTCTAAAAACTGTAAATATTAAACCAAAAAAAGAAAAAGTGGCTAAGATAGAATCAACTCCCGTAATTGGAGTTGAAATTAGAAAACTTTGAACAGCACCTTTACTTGCACCCTCTTTTCTTAATCCTTGAGCTAAAGGAATTACAGAACAAGAACAAACAGGTAAAGGAATTCCAAATAATGTAGCTTTTAAAACAGAAGAGATATTTCCCTTTCCTAAGTGTTTTATTACAAAATCATTTGGAATTAACTGCTTTAATATACCTGCAAATAATAAACCTACTAGTATATAAATTGACATTGCATTTAACAAAACTAAAAAGTTGTCTGCAAAAGATAACATTAATTCCATAATAATTCTACTTTCTATATTTTTTAGATATTAAAATCTTTATCTTTTAATGGATTTTCATCATTAGAACTATTTGATACATCATAACCCAACTCTTTAAATCTCTCTACTAATGGAGGATGAGAATAATAAAAGAAAATATATATAGGATGTGATAAAGGAAATGATTTATTTTCATTTGCAAGTTTTAATAAAGCACTTACTAAATCCTCTTTTGACTGTAAATTTGAGCCAAATTCATCTGCTGCATATTCGTTATGTCTTGAAATAAGAGAAACTAAAGGCATTAAGAAAAATGATAATATTGGTGAAAATATTAAAAAGATTGCAATAATTGCAGATGAGTCTTGCTCTAATGATAAACTTAAAAATAACTCTTGTGGTAAATTTCCAAATATAGCAAAAAATAAAAACATAACAAGTCCCATAATACCAATATTCTTAAGAATATCACCATTTTTAAAGTGACCTAATTCATGTCCTAAAACAGCAAGTAATTCATTATGAGTTAATTTTTGAATTAAAGTATCAAATAATACAACTCTTTTTGTACTTCCTAATCCACCAAAATATGCATTCAATCTATTATCTCTTTTTGATGCATCAACAGAAAATACACCTGAACTTTTAAATCCAACTTCTGTTAAAAGTTTTTCGATTTTTGCTTCTAATTCTTTGTCTTTTAAAGATTCAAATTTATCAAAAAATTTATCTCTAATTAAAGGATAAAGCATATTGATTAAAATAATAACAGAGAAAATAAAAGCAAATCCCCAAATCCACCATGTATCAAATGACTGAATAATAAAAGCAATTCCAGCAATTACTAATGAACCAAAGATTAAAAACAATACTGCACTTTTAATCGTATCTTTTATATATAAAGACATCGTCATATTTGAAAAACCATATTTTTTATCAAGCTTAAAAGTTGAGTATAAAGAAAATGGTAGAGTTAAAAACCAATTGATTATAATAAATAAATCAATAAATAAAACAGCTTTTAAAAGATATGAATCAGTTGTAATTAGTGAGTTTAAACTAGTTAATCCAAATCCAATCCATAAGAAAAATATCACGAAATCATAAAATGTAGAAGCAATAGCAATTTTTTCTTTTTCAATAGAATAATTTGCAGCCTCTTTGTATTTTGCTGAATCTGATAAAATTATAGGTTGTAAGTTTTTTGCATTTTTAACAAAACCTATTTGCATAAATGAAGTATATACGTTAAATACAAAATATAAACAATATGCTATTACAAATATTTCAAGCACTAAAAATCCTTTTTAAGTTAGTATAATTAAGGGTGTATAATACTATGATAATACTTGAGTATAAGTAAAAAATAAAGTTTTATTCTAATATATTATTTGTTATTTAAATACATCAAAAAGTTCTTTTGGAATGCGACTGGGTTTGAAATCACATAGATATGCAAGCTTAAAAATTCCTCTAAATAAAAGCTCATCACCTCTAAATATTTCTTGTTTCATAACTAATGATGCAGATTTCTTTTCAACTAATTCTGACTTTATATCTAAAACATCAGCAAAAACAGCAGGTTTTATATAATCAGCCTCAACACGCTTAACTACAAAAAAGTTTTTATCATTATGTGGAGATAATCCTTTTTGAAAAAATAATTCCGACCTTGCTCTTTCACAAAAACTTAAATAATTAGAATGGTAAACCACCCCACCACAATCTGTGTCTTCGTAATAGACTCGTATTTGCATTACAACCCTTTTTTAGATAATTTTAATCGAAGATAATATCTTATTTTTTATAAAATTTCGTTGATTTTTATTTGTGAATATTTATTGAGATAATCAAACAATAAATATATAAGATATTTATTAAATGATAGATTGTAAGGTACGTCTTAGATTTATGTTAATCAAAATGATCTGATTAAACTATTTGTTGGATAAATAGGTTTTTTTAATGATTTAAATTAAGACGAAATTGATTCTGATGAATACTTGGATTTATACTATCTCAGATCTAAATAGTATAACCATACTTAAAATAATTTTTTTATAAATTATTTATCTAAGTTTTTACTTTTACTTAAAATTGCTTCTGAATTTAATCCAGCTTTTGAACAAGCATCTTTTAAATTTTCTTTTTCTTCTAGAAGTCTTAATAGTACTTCGATTTTTTTGTTTATTTTTATATGTGTAATTGACATATTTATTCCTTTTTTTCTTCATATTGAAGTTTTAAAAATAAAAATGAGTTTTTTTGTTAAAAATGTGTAATATCAATAAGTGGTAATTAATAAAAGGCATAGAACAGATGAAACTCTAATTCATCTTAAGTAGGCACAGTATAACTGAAAGTAAAATAAATAGCAAGGCATTTATACGTAAATTTCATAATCTTCTAATTTTTATATAATTTAATATTATAATTAATCATTAATAAGATATACTTTATTATTAATTTTAAGGTTTTATATGAAAGACACATGTATTAGTGAGCTAACTGCTACAAAAGATTTGACTTTATTATATATTGAAAATGACGAAAACTCTATTATTCCTATCAGTGATACATTAAAGAAATATTTCAAATCAGTTATTGTAGTAAAAAACACGCAAGAAGCTTTGGAACAAATAGATAAATTTAATATCGATGTCTTACTACTTGATATAAATAATATAAAAGTTGATAGTTCAGAACTTATAACTAAATCAAGACAAATTAATCCAAATATATTAACTATCGTTTTTTCTTCATTAAATAAAATTGATAATATTATTGAAATAATGTCTTTAGATATTGATTCTTATATTTCTAATATTTTAAACAAAAATGAGTTATCTCAATGTTTAGAAAAAATAGCGAATAAATATTTAAAAATAAAAGAAAACTATGAAAATAAAAATAAAATCTTTATTTTAGAGCAATATCACAACGTTGTTAATAGTAGTATAATCGTTTCTAAAACAGATACAAGAGGTATTATTACTTATGCAAATGACAACTTTTGTAATATTTCAGAATACACAAGAGAAGAGTTAATTGGTAAAAATCATAATATTATAAGACATCCTGATAATGCTAAAGAAATATATGAAAATCTTTGGGAAACAATTGGTATAAAAAAACTTCCATGGACAGGAGTTATGAAAAACCTATCAAAATCTGGTAAAACGTATTATGTTAAATCTACTATGAAACCAATCTTTGATTTAAGTGGTGAAGTTGTTGAGTATATTAGTCTTAGAAATAACCTAAGTGCTATTATGAATGATAAAAAACATTTGCTTAATCAAATTGAATCAAATAATTTATCTTTATTAGCACTAATTCAAATAGAAGATTTTGAGATTTTAGATAAATTTTATAATATGTCAACAATTGAAAAAATAGAAAAACTATTTGGTTATGAGTTATTATCATATTTACCAAATAAAGACATTTTTGATACTGTTTATAATATTGGCAATGGAATGTATGCTTTACTTATTGACTTTTTTGCATATGCAAATTTTGTTCAAAATGTTAATGAATATTTTGAACAATTATCAAATAATGTAAAAAACTCAAGATTTATGATAGATGGTATTGAATATGATTTAAATATTATTATTAGTTACTCTTTTGGAAAATTAAACTTATATGAAGATGCAAAATGTGGTCTTATGGAAGCTGTTAAGAAAAAAGAGTCCATTGCATATTCAAATGACCTATCAATAAAAGAGCATATTGATGCTAAAAAGAATCTAGCAGTAATGAGTATGGTTAAAATTGCCTTAGATAATTATAATATTGTTTCATACTTTCAACCAATAATTGATAATAAAACTAAAAAGATTGCAAAATACGAATCTCTTGTAAGATTAATAAATGAAGAAGGAGAGATTTTAGCTCCTGGTTCATTTTTG
>NZ_JBGUES010000058.1:0-12203 GCF_041821165.1 Poseidonibacter sp.
GTTGCTTCATTTTCTATAAGTTTATCTATTACTACTGTTTTTAAATATTTGGCGTTATCCATCTTTTTTCCTTAATATGCAAAATTTGCATATTTACTAATTTTTAAAAAAATAAAAGTAAATCTGCTCCCTAAGGAGCAAATCACTTTGTTTATTTTCTTAAATCTTCTTCTTCTAAAACATCAGGTCTTAGTTGTTCTAAATACTCAACAGGTAATCTTCCTGTAATTACTCCAGGGATATATCCTTTTACAGATACAAAATATGAGTATACTGTTTCAAACGTAAAGAATGAAATAATAGCACTCCCCATAAAGTGAATAAACAGAATAAATCTCTTTAACTGTATAGTCTGAGCATGTGTTGCAGCATCTGGGAACATAAACCAAATTATAAATCCACTAGTTACAAGTAATGCTCCAAAAGCAACATACATGTAATAGTTTATTCTATCCATTGGTGCATATTTTCCTCTTAAGAAAATCTTGTTCCAAAGTTTAGTACTTGGTCTTACAAAATATTTATGATCTTTAAAAGCAATAATTGTCATGATAATCCACACTGGCATCCAACCAACACCAACGATTTCATGAGTTGCTCTCATAAATCTAGCTATTTCTCCACCACCTGTCCAGTTTCCAAATGTAATTGAAAACCCAGTGATAAATAAATAACACATAATAATAATATTTAATAAAAGAACTAATCTTTGAAAAATCGAATATACTTGAACAGTATCTTCTGTTCTAGTAATTTTTGCTTGTTTTCTTCCCTTTGCTACAATGAACATTGTTAAAAATAAAAAGAACTCAACAGTAAATACTATAGGTAATAAATGTTGTCTCTCTTCAAATGCTCTAATAACTTCTGGTGCAATTGCATTATACTCAGGTCCAAAAAGTGTAACTTCCATTTGTTGATAATGCGTTAAACTTTCATAAGGAACAACTTGTCCAGTGAAATTTCCCTGCATCATCTGTAAAAGGAAGTGGTACACATAACCAATATCTGCAATAGTAGCTAACCAAAAGTACCAATATGTTAAAAGGACGAATAAAAGACCTATAATTAAATAGGCCTTGTATTCACTTAGAAAACTTTTATTTTCCATACGCTTTATCCCAACCATAAGGTGCAGATTGAACTCCATGTCCTGCTGACATTACTCTTTGTCTAAAAATATTTGATACAGATTCTGCATCTCCTACTAATAAAGCTTTTGTAGAACACATAGCAGCACAAACAGGAACTTTTCCTTCTGCAATTCTATTTTGACCGTATAATTCTCTTTCATGTTCGCTGTTTGTATCATCTGGACCACCTGCACACATTGTACATTTATCCATTACACCTTTTGTACCAAATGCCCCATTTGCAGGGAATTGTGGCGCACCAAAAGGACAAGCATATAAACAATATGAACAACCAATACATTTGTCTTTATCATGTAAAACGATACCGTCTTGTCTGATATAAAAACAATCTACTGGACAAACTTGTTCACAAGGTGCATCAGTACAATGCATACAAGCAACAGATAAAGAAAACTCCATCCCTTGCTTACCTTCATTTACTGTAACAACTTTTCTTCTAGAAATTTCTACTGGCAACTCATGCGCTTCAGCACAAGCAACAGAACAACCATCACAATGAATACATCTGTTTTCATCACAATAAAATCTCATACTTGCGAAATTTATATTATTACTCATGTTGCTCTCCTATGCTCTTGCAATCTGACATAATCCACCCTTAGTCTCAGGTATTTGCGTAACAATGTCATAACCGTAGTTAGTAACAGTATTTGCACTCTCACCTGTAGCATAAGGAGCAGTTCCATCAGGATACTTATGTAGTAAACTCTCACCTTCCATAACACCTGCGAAGTGAATTGGAATAAATATTCTATCAGGAGTAACTGAATAAGAATAATGTGCTTTTACTTTAATTTTTGTTCCATGAGGCGAATGAATCCACATCATTGAACCATCTCTAATACCGTATCTTCCTGCTAAATCTGGATTAATATCACAGAACATTTCAGGAGTTAATTTTGCAAGATACTTAGATGCTCTATTTTCCATACCAGCACCGTTCATATTTACAAGTCTTCCTGTAACTAAGTTAATTGGGAAATCTTTTGCCCAATCTTGTTTAGTTTGCTCAGAAATATATCTAGTATCAACTCTCCAGTGATTTGGTTTATCAGGGAAAGATGGGTACTCTTTTGCTAAATCTGCTCTTGGAGAATGTAAAGGTTCTCTATGTTTTGGAATCTCATCTGCCCAACCCCAAACTCTAGCTCTTGCTTTTGCATTTCCATAAGGAGCAATTCCTGCTTCCATACATTTTTCAGCAATAATATCAGACTTATCAACTTTCCAGTTTTTACCAATTTTAGATTTCTCTTCATCAGTCAACTTGATTTTTAATACTTTCTCAATATTATCTCTTGTTATTTCAGGATATCCATCTTTGTTATTTGAATTTTTAGGTGCGCTTCCTTTACCAGCAAGTAAATCAACACCATCTTTTTCAACACCAAATCTGTTTCTGAATCCCATACCACCCTCTTTAACTGATCTGTTTATATTATATAAAACAGGGCTTCCAGAGTGTGAAGTCGTCCAACAAGGCCATGGTAAACCATAATATTCACCTGTCATTTCGCCATAACCTCTTAAAGTTACGTCATCAAACATGTGCCAATTATCTGTATGTTTTTTTAATCTATCAGCTCTCCATCCAGTTAAACCAATAGTTTTAATGATTCTTGCAATTTCATTAGTCGCATCTTCTGGCCAAGAGAAATCTTTTCCTTTTCCCATACCTGCTGTTAATTCATCATAGAACCCTAATCTTTTTGCTAATTCAAATAAAATATCTTGATCAGCTTTTGATTCATACATAGGTTTGATAATTTCATATCTCCATTGTGCACTTCTATTTGTAGCAGTTACAGAACCACTTGTTTCAAATTGAGTAGCAGCTGGTAAAATATAAACATCATCTTGCTTATCTGTAATAATCGCACCTTCATTAACAAATGGATCACAGAAAACTGCTAATTCAAGGTTATCTAAGGCTTCTTTTACTTTTTTTGTTTGAGCAGTTGAAGTAATTCCATTACCCATTACAAATAAAGCTTTTAAACGTGTATCTGCATTATGAATTGCATCTTCACCTTCATTTCCACCTAATACACCAGCCCACCATCTAGCTAATGAGAATCCTTTTTTACCCATCCATGATGGATCTTTAAATCTTCCTTGAAGCCAATCAAAATCAACTCCCCATGAAGAAGCAAAGTACTTCCATGAACCTTCACTTAGCCCATAATATCCTGGTAAAGAATCAGCTAAACATCCAAAGTCAGTAGCACCTTGTACATTATCATGACCTCTTAGAATATTAGTTCCTCCACCTTCAACACCCATATTACCAAGTGCTAATTGTAAGATTGGAGCCATTCTTGTATTTGATGAACCATTTGAATGCTGAGTTAAACCCATAGCCCAAATTAAAGTTCCTGGAGTATTAGCAGCGTAATACTTAGTGATTTGTACAATTAAATCAGCTTTTACACCAGTAACATCAGCAACTCTTTCAATAGGCCAATTTTTAGCCTCTTGCATAATTTCATCCATTCCATAAACTCTATCATTAATAAAGTTTTTGTCATGCCAACCATTTTCAAATATGATATTTAACATTCCATACATAAATGGAATATCAGTACCTGGTCTAATTTGTGCATATAAATCTGCTTTTGCAGCAGTTTTTGTAAATCTTGGATCAACAACAATAATTTTTGCGTTGTTTCTCTCTTTTGCTTTTAAAAAGTGCTGGAATCCAACTGGGTGATTAACCGCTGGATTTGCTCCAAAAATAATGATCGCTTTAGAGTTTTGAATATCTCCTAAAGAATTTGTCATAGCACCATAACCCCATGTGTTTGCCACCCCGGCAACTGTTGAGCTATGTCAAATTCTAGCTTGGTGATCTATATTATTAGTTCCAAACATTGCAGCAAATTTTCTATAATAATACGCTTGTTCATTATTGAATTTTGCTGATCCTAAAAACATTGTTGAATCAGGCCCAGATGTTTTTCTTAAAGATTCTAATTTAGTTGCAATACCATCTAAAGCAGCTTCCCAAGAGATTCTTTGCCATTGACCATTTTTCTTAACCATTGGATGTTTAAGTCTTACTTCAGATCTAACCATATCAATCATATCAGCACCTTTACAACAGTGCCCTCCAAGTGATACAGGGTGATCTTGAGCAACTTCTTGTCTTACCCAAACGCCATTTTGAACTTCTGCTATTACACCACAACCAACTGAACAAGCTGTACAAATAGATTTAACCATTTTTGAACCAGGGTAAGGATTTTTAATCTCTTCCTCTGTAGCTTTTCTAGTTGCGTTTGTACTAGCAAAAGACGATGTAACACCAAATGCAGTAGCTACTGCAGCCATTTTCATAAATGACCGACGACCTACTTTTGCATTTAGAGTTTCATATGTATTTGCTGACATACGTTTCCCTTTTTGTTAATTTGCGTTCTTGTAAAATTCTTCCCAAGCCGCAGTTTTTTTGTAAAGTATTTCTTTTTTTCTAGAACTACCTACAACAACACCATTATTCTCATCACCTTGTACCGATGATTTCCCAGTAGCAGCCAATACACTAGTACCTGCAACAGCTGCAGTACCAGCAGCAACTAATGCTGCCTTTTTGGCAAAATTTCTTCTGCTTTCTTGCACGACTGACCTCCTTATAGAAATTAAGCCCCTTAAAATAAGAAACTTTATAAAAAAAGCTTTACTTTCTTTATAAAATTTCTAGTAAAAGGAAAACCTTTTACTAAACTTCTTCTACGTAATTCATAATTTCTGGTTCTTTTTCATCTTCTTTGTTTTTTGGTCCATTAGCTTTAAGAGCTTTATTTCTAGCTCTTCTTTGCATTTCTTCATCAGAAATTACTTCACAAGCAACTTCTTTTTGAACTTTTTCTTTTTTTACAGGTTTTGAAACTTCTAAGTAAAGTCTTTCAAAAGCTACAAAAGAGTGTAATACAACCATTAATTCTTTGTATATTTTTGAATTATCATTTTCATAAATATCTTTTGCAAAATCATCTATAAAATCATTTAAAATTTGTGCAAAAATACAATGAACTGTATTTTCATAAACTTTTTCACCACTTGAAACTAAATCTGTAAGTTCTGCCATAACTGAAAAAATAAAACCTACAGAATCTTCATATTCATGATATTGTTTTTCATCTCTTCTAATTTTTGTTTTTCCTAAGAATTGAATCATTTCAACTCTTTTTTTGCCAGATTCTACACCTTCATCATAAAAAGATGCTGTTTGTCTAATTTTTTTATTTAATGGATTATGAAATAAATCATCAAATTCTTGAAGTAAAGCTACATTCGAAGATGGGTCTAATAATTTTGATATTTCATCTAATGCTGTTTGAGAACTAGCATCTAATGCACTTTGTTTTAAAACATTAACTAAATTTACAAGTTCAAAGTAATTTTGACTCTCTTTTGAATAAACAAAAAAGTTTGCAAATAAGTTATAGTAAAGTGCTCTTGCTTTATTTATTGCTTGATTATCTTGCATTAGTATTTCCTTGGTTTTTTTGGTCAAAATAGTTTTGCATCATAATTTTTGGTTTACAATCAGCACAACAATATAAACTTCTTGTTTTTACTGGATCTGATGCAAAAATTGGTCCCATCATATCTGCAATTTTATTTACTGATTTTGTTGTTGCAAAATCTTTTCCACACTCAACACAAGCAAATAATTCATCTTGAGCTAAGATATTTTCTTTAAACCATGTTGGTTCAAGATTAATAACATCTCTTTTTATTGTAAGACAATCAGTTTCAGGACATGATATTTCACAGTATCCACATGATGTACATAAACTTGGATTTAATCGTAAAGTATTATCACTAGCATCAGCTTGAAGTGCATTTACATTACAAGAACCAACACAAACTAAACATAAAGTACATTTATCTTGATTTACTTCTACAAGTCCATAATGAATATGCTCACCTGTTTTTACAACACCTAAATCATCATCGCCTACAATTTTTTGTAATCTATGAGAGATTATTTCTCTTTTTTTCAATCCATCTTGATTAAAATTAAATCTAGAATTCTCAATAAATGAAACTTCATCTAATGCAGTTTTTAATTCTTCTTCATTCATTGCTACTAAAATTGCATCTTTAGAATATTTTTTTTGATAAATATCATTTACGATTCTAATTGCATCACCTGAACCTTTTGAGATAAAGTCAGTATAAAAAATAACTTGTGAACCTGATAATTGAAGTAAAGTTAAAAATGAACCTTCATGTAAAAATTTTTCACCTTCAATAGCAAATGGTAAAACATTTTCTTTTAATGAAATATTTAAATCACCTACATTCATTTTTTGAGGAACTATTAAAGGATGAGTATTTTCATAAGATTTACTCATTTCGTAGATTGATTCTTGGTTTGATGGTGCATATTCAAGTGCACCTGATGGACAAACTGAAATACATCCACCACAACCATGACAATCAATTTGAGAAAAAGCTAAAGTTTTTGTTTTATCATCTTTTGTAATTGCAACTGTTGGACAAACTTCTTCACATTTAGAACAAATTTCTTCTCTTCTTCCATGATATTGACAAATACTTTCATCATAAGTTGTAAATTTTTTATAAGAATATTGATTTATATTTGATTTTAATAGTTCTACAACTTCTTCTACACTTGAAAGATTTGGATCAAATGTACCACTTTGGTTTAGTCCCATTTGTTTAGCATCAAACCAAACAATTTGAGAAACATTTAAAGTTACATCATTTCCTTCATCATCAACAACTACACTTAAGTTTCCAATATGTCCTGATATCTCTTTTACAATATTTTCTTTTACAAAAAATAGCTCAAAATCATCAGATTTTATTGCTGCTTTAAAATTTTCATACTCTTCTTTTGTATTTGCTATTAATAATAATTGTTTTGAAACTTCTTGTGAATATGAAATATCTTGTGCAAGATCATATTTATTTGCAGCTATTTCATAAAGTTTTTGAACATTTTTTATTTTATCTGCCATTGAATCTTGTGAGTTATTAATATAAAAACTAATCTCTTCTGCTATTAGTTCTGCTTGTATTTCTTTTGTATTTGAGATTAAGAAGTCACCATCTTGTACATCATCTAGATTTGTAGTAACTAAGATTTCTTCACTAACTGGAAAATCTAATCCCTTTGGATTATAATATATAAATTCTTGCATATGTTATGCCTTTAAAATTGGTAAAAAATATTTGACCTAATTCTATATGCTTATATTTTAAACAGAACTTAAATGTTAAAATATTTTTTACCATTTACAAAAGTAATGTTACATTTAAGCACTTATATTCATTATTCCTTCTTTAAACACTTTTTATTAAAGCTATAATTTGTCCATTTTTTTGTAAAATTCCCAATGATTAAAAGACTTCCAATACTAATATTTATATTTATATTATTTTACGCTTATTTTAAGGATGAAACATTTCTTGATAAAGAGATAAAAATAGGTACATCTTTACCTATGAGTGGTAGTATTCAACCATGGGGAAATGCGGTAACTTCAGGTATTAACTCTTATTTTAAATATGCTAATGAAATGAAAATCTTAGATGATAAAAAAATAAACCTTTTAGTTTATGATGATAAATATGAACCTGAACTTACAAATGACAATGTAAATAAATTAATTTTTCAAGATAATGTCTATGCACTTTTTGGTTTTGTAGGAACTCCAACAGTAAAAAGTATTTTACCTATTTTATATGATGAAAATATCCCTTTTTATTCGGCTTTCACAGGAGCATCTTTTTTAAGAAATACCTCAAATAAAAACTTTATAAATTTTAGAAGTTCATACAAAGAAGAAATTGAAAAACTTGTTGATTATTTATATAATAAAAAAGATATAAATAAAATCGCAGTTTTTTATCAAAATGATGATTATGGTGAAGAAGGATATGTTTCTTTATTAAAATCTTTAGAAAAAAGAGAACTAAAACTAGTAGCAGAAGGTTCATATAAAAGAAATACACTTTCTATTACCCATGCTTTTAATGAAATAAAAAATGCTAAACCACAAGCTATTATAATGGTTGGTGCTTATAAAACAAATGCTTTATTTATTAAAAAAGCAAAAGAGAATGAAAACTTAAAAGATACAATCTTTTGTAATATCTCATTTAGTGATGCAAATACTATGATTAAAAAACTACAAAGTCTAAATACAAATACAGATAATTTAATCTTCTCACAAGTTGTACCAAACTATTTAAATACTGATATTCCAGTTATACAAGAGTATCAAACTTTAATGAAGAAATATTATCCAAATCAAGAGTTAGGTTTTATCTCACTTGAGGCATTTTTATCTTCAAAAGTATTAGTTACAGCAATCTCAAAAATAAAAGGTGACCTAACAAGAAAAAAGTTGATTCAAGCTTTAAAAAATACAAAATCTAGTACTTTAAATGGCTTAGTTTTAAACTATAAAAAAGCTCAACTTTTAAATAAAACATATTTATTTAAATATGAAAATTCATCTTTTAAAGAGATACAATGATGATTAATAAACTTAAAAAAATAATTGCATATTTTGATAACTTAAGTTTTAAATACAAAACATCTTTTTTAGTATTTATTATTGCTGGGGGAATGATATGTATTGTTATATTATCTCAGATTTCTACTTTTACAATAAAACAAGATTTTGATGTATTATTTGATAAAAGAACACAAAACTTAATAAAACTAGAACATATAAAAGATACATATAAAGTAAATATTCAAGATACTATTCATGATTTACAAAGCAATGAGCTAAGTATAAATCAAGCCAAAGAAGTACTATTGTTAGCAGAACAACTAATACACAAAAGTTGGTCTAGTTATAAAGATGAGACAAATCAAAATTTTCCTAAATTTTATATTACTTCATTTATAAAAGAGTTTTTTATTACAAAAGAGACATATTTTGAAAATAAGATACTAAAAAAAAGTATTATTAAAAATGTTGATAAAAAAGTTTTAACAATCAAAAAACATTTAGAAGAGATTATGAATAAAAAACAAAAAGATAGTTTTTCAAAATTAAATCTTGAGGTAAATGCAATTTCTATTTATATTACAAGTTTGATTAACTATGAATTATCTTTAGCTATAAATGAAAAAAGAAATACTCAAAAAGTTTTTAATACTATTCTTATTTTTTCAGTAATTTCTATATTTATTGTTTTCTTATTTTCTATTATTTTATCAGTTTATATAATAAATAACTTTAAAAAACTTCATAATTCACTAGAGCAAAAAATAGAAGATAAAACAAAAGAACTTACTGAGTTAAACTCTTATCTTGAAGTAAAAATCAATAAAGAAGTACAACAAAATAGAAAAAAAGACATTATCATGTTTCAACAAGCAAGATTGGCTAGTTTAGGTGAAATGCTAAATAATATTGCACATCAATGGCGACAACCATTAGGTTCTATTACTATGATTATTCAAAGTTTTCAAACTAAAATGTATCATGGGAAATTAACAAATGAATTTGTAGACGAAAAAGTTCATGACGCCCTACTTTTGGCACAAAATATGTCAACTACACTTGATGATTTTAAAAACTTTTTCTCTCCTGATAAAACTAAAAATAAGTTCTTTATAAAAAACTGTATTGAACACTCAATTGAGTTATCAAAATATCTTCTTGAAAAAGAAAATATTAAAATAAAATTGAAAATAAAAGAGGATATTGAGTTAAATACTTATTACAATGAGTTATCTCATATTTTTTTAAATATCCTTTCAAATTCAAAAGATGCTTTATGTTCTAATATTGATAAAAATGATAGAATCATAAAAATTATTGTACATAAATATAAAAATGAAGTAGTAGTTAATATGCTTGATAATGGTGGTGGAATTAGTGATGAAATTATTCCTAAAATCTTCGAACCATATTATACAACTAAATATAAAAGTGCTGGTACTGGTATTGGTCTTTATATGTCAAAACAAATTATTGAAAAACATATTTATGGTTCAATAACATACAAAAATATCGTACATAAGATTAAAGAAGATAACAAAAGTTATAAATGTTCGTTATTTACAATAAAAATCCCTATTATAGATCCAAAGGTTAATGATGCAAAATAAAGATTTAAATATCTTACAAGAGTTTAATATTTTATATTTAGAAGATGATGAGAATTTGTTAAAACATACAAAAGATGTATTAGAAGATTTTGTTAATAATATTTATGCTGTTAAAACATCAAAAGAGGCACTTGATATTTTATTAAATAAAAAAATTGATGTAATTATCTCAGATATATTACTTGAAAATGAAAATGGAATTGATTTTTTAAAACATATAAAAGAAAAGAATATTATTATTCCTACGATATTAACAACAGCACATACAGATACAAAATATCTACTTGATGCAATAAAGTTAAAAGTAGAAAACTATATTATAAAACCTATAAATATCAAGGATTTATTAGATAGTTTACATGATATTTTACTTCCAATAGTTCAACAAAAAGAGATACAAAAAAGTATAAATGTAATAAAAACTATTTCAGCTGTTACAGATAGTAAACAAGTTGATATAGTAAAGTTTATTATAAATAATCTAGATAAAGATAATTTATTTACAGCTTCATATTCAGAAATTATGGAAGAAGTGTCTATTTCAAAACCAACTTTGATAAAACTATTTAAAGAGTTATCTGAAAAAAACATCTTAGTAAAAGTACAACATAAAACATATAGATTTAATGAAACAGCATTAAATAGTTTGTAAAGTAAGGATTTAACTCCCTACTTTAATTCACATCCACAAGTTGTAATTGTACTTTTTGTTCGTAAGTAATCTCTTACTTTTTTAGAAATCAAATCAATACTAATATTTAAAAGTGCTGTAAAGAATAGTAAAATCACAACCTTATCAAGTCTAATATCTGAAATTGCAGAGTCAATATAAAATCCTAAAGTAGCAACACCTAAAATTCCAAGTATTGCTGATTCTCTCATAATTACTTCCCATCTGTAAAATAAAAAGGCTAAGAATGAGTTATATAGTTTTGGTAAAACCTCATAAGTATATAGATTTAGATGTCGTGATTTATCTAAAACATAATCTAATTCATTTGATTGTTTTCCAATAATAAAAGCAATAATAGCACCATTGTGTAACATCAAAGCAAGAACAGCAGGAAGCATAGAAACACCAAAAACTGATAAAAATAAAAATGCCAAAATATACTCAGGAGTTGATCGTAAAATCACTAAAAATATATGAGAAAAAAATCTAAAGAACTTATTTGTAAATCTATATGAAATCAAAGGAAATAAAATCAATGCTAAAACAGCTGTAAGTACTAAAGAAATTTGTGTTAAAACAATAGTATTAAAAATCCCTGGAACTATTTCATTTACAAATATTTTATTAAACCATGTCAGAAGTTCTAAAAAGCTTTCATTATTTCTAATTGGGCTTGGAATAATATCAATTGAGATAAATCTTATAAAATTATCATAAGAAAATGAACTTGCACTAATTTGCATATTTAAAAGTGAAATAATAAATAAAATCAATACTGTAAATTTATTAAACCAAAACTTTATACTTGCAATTAAGATATAAAAAATAATTAGCATTAACCATACTTCGTGATAATAACCTTGCATAAAAGATGATGATAAGTAATATCCAAGAGTAAGAATTCCTACAAATCCTAAAATTGCAGATGATTTCATTGCACATTCAAAACGATATAATGTATATGAAACTATATGTGGTAAGGCATTTGGTAATTTAGTATAAAAAAATAGTGATAATTTTGAAGCATTTTTTGATACTGTTTTTTCATCAAAAGTATCATACTCCTCTAAAATTTCAGCATAAACTTTTGTTAAAATAGCACTATAAGGTAAAACAATTGCAAGAATTGCAGTAATTGTATTTAAACCAAAAATTTGTAAGAAAATCAAAGCCCAAAATATCTCATGAATAGCTCTAATATAAGCTAAAATCACACGAACAATTGTATATTTAAAATAAAAAGATAAAAAAAATCCAATAAGTGCTG
>NZ_JBGUES010000059.1:0-12024 GCF_041821165.1 Poseidonibacter sp.
CTTTGTAAATCAGTAGCTAGTAAAGATAAATGGGGATGCCTAAAGGGTTTAAAAGATAAAACTGAGACAGCTTATGAATGTGCTCAAAGAGAGTTATTTGAAGAGAGTAGTATCAAAGTTGAAATAGGTCTTTTTGAGGATTACTTTGAACAAATTAATATAGAAAAAGATATTGGAATTTGGTTAGTAAATGCTCGTAATATCGAAGGCCTAGAAGATATGTTTTTACAAAATAAACTAAAAGAAAATTATCTTTCATGGGAAAACTCTAAAGTTAAGTTTTTTTCTTTAGATGATTTACCAAATATAAGAAAAAAACAAAAAAAACTTATCAAAGAGATTAAGGGTTTTTTGAAAAGTAAGAATCTACTCCAGTAGCAATACCTCTAGCAAGTAACTTTTGATAAGTTTTATTATAAAGTCTCTTGCTTTCTCTTGGATGAGAAATATAACCTAACTCTATTAGAATAGAAGGCATTTGAGCCCCTACAAGAACCCAAAATGGACCTTCTCTTACTCCTGAGTCTTTTACACCAGAAAACTTAGATTTAACTGATTGTAACATTCCTGCATGAACATCAATTGCAAACTTATGAGATGCTGTAATTCTTGGTCTATTAAGTGACTCTAAAAACACTAATTTAGAAGAATTACTCATACTACTAATATCTGAGCTATTCTCTTTTGCTGCAACTCTTTTTGCTCTTTCACTTCTTGCAGGACTTAAGAAAAATGTTTCAATACCTTGCACTCTATGGGCTTTACTTTTAGGAACAGAGTTAGCATGAATAGAGATAAATATATCAGCATTTTTTTCATTAGCAAGTGTTGTTCTATTCATTACTTTTATAAATTTATCATTTTTTCTTGTAAGATAAACTTTATGCCCTTTTTCTTTTAACATTTTATATAAATACTTTGCAACTTCTAATGTAACAACTTTTTCATATCTTTTATTTGGTCCAACAGCACCTGAATCTTTTGCTCCATGACCTGCATCAATTACTATTACTTTACTTTTATATTTTGGTATATAAGGTTTATTCGTAATAGCTGTTTTTTTTACTGTTGCTATTTTTATAATTAAGTTTCTTTTATTTTTTATATACCTAATATTTATTTTATCTTTATTTGTAATTCTAATTCTCGTAGTATTACCTTTATCTAAAACAGTTATTTTATCTAGGTATTTATTTGAAAGCTTAATAGGGTTTGAGTATTTATATTTACCTTTTATATCAAATTGATGTATATAGTTATTATTATGCTTAAAAGCAGAATATCTAAAATCATTCTTACCAAAAGTTTTATTGAATTTAATTCTTATAGAATTATCATCTGTATAAATTGTTCTAATTAAATTCTTTTCATCAATAAAATCATTACTTTCTTTTACAACTTTTTTTGATTCATTTATATTAATAATAATCTTATTTTTATCAACAAAATAGCTAGTTTTGATATTTCTTTTATCTGTTAAAACTAATCTAAATACATTAAATTTAAATTGACCAATATTTATTTTTTCAATATTATTGATTTTTAAATGTGTAGTATTTATTTTATCAAATCTTGCATCTATATCAAAAACATCTTTATAATATGGGGTTTGTTTTAGTTCAAAAAACTTGATGATTTCTTTATCAATATTCCTATCAAATACAATAGTGATTTTATCAGCACTTGTTTGTATATTTTGAATATTATATGCATCAGTTTTTTTTGATTTACTTGTAGAGTTATAGTTATTAGTATTAGATAATACAGATTTTTCAATATCAGTATTATTTGATTTACTTAGTAAAATTTCAAGTTTTTTTTCATCTGGTGTGGTAATCTTATTAAGTTTTTTACCTAATAAGATTAACTTTTCAAGTTCTTGAATCTTTTTTTCGTGATCTTTTTTTAAAACAGCTTTTAAATAACCCATCTTTGATAAGTGGTATTGCTGTTTTAAATCTTCGCTTGAAAAGGCAGAGCTTGTAAAAGCAAAATATAGTATAAGAAGAATAAAAAATTTATTAAAAATTTCTATTCTCCTTTTGTTAATTTTTCCATTAACTCATGAACTGAAATGATTTTATCAATTTTATAACCATTTGCTCCTGTAAAGAATAGACCAGTTTCTTCATCACCATTATATGCTGCACCTAATCTATCTGCAATACAATAACCAACTGCTTTAGCTTCAACACCTCTATTACAAGGAGCTACACAGTTTGAAATACATTGTACTTTTGGAGCTGTATTATTTTCCATAGAGAATTGTAAATTAGTTCTAACAGATCTTGCTGGTAATCCAACAGGAGATTTTCCTAGTTTAATATCTTCTTCTTTTGCATTTAATAATACATTTTTTAAATTTGCATGAGCATCACACTCGTAAGTACCAATAAATCTAGTTGCCATTTGTACACCAGTACAACCCATAGCAATAAACTTATCAATATCATTTTTGTCCCAAACTCCACCAGCTGCAATAATTGGAATATCTTCTCCCCAATTTTTTGCTTCTTCAATTACAGGACCTACAATATTTTCTAATTGGAATTCTTCTTTGAAACAATCTTCATATTTGAAACCTTGATGTCCACCACTTAATGGACCTTCAACGATAATTGCATCAGGAACTCTATTGTATTTTTTCCATTTTTTACAAATTAGTTTTAATGCACGTGCGCTTGAAACAATTGGAACTAAAGCAACATCTGGAAAGTCTTGTGTAAATTCTGGCATATTTGTAGGAAGTCCTGCTCCTGTAATAATAATATCAATACCAGCTTCACAAGCATCTTTAACCATTCTTCCATAGTCATTACATGCATATAAAATATTACAAGCTAATGGTGCATCACCACAAATTTTTCTTGCATTTTCTACTATTTCAAAAAAAGAATCTCTTGAATAGAAGTTCATAGCATCTTTAGGTTTATCTTTTCTCATTACAACTTGAACATTTTCGCTCATATTTCTGTAATAACCAGTACCAACAGAAGAGATTACACCTAATCCACCTTCTTTACTTACATTCCCAGCTAATTGATCCCAACTGATTCCAACACCCATTCCACCTTGGATTATTGGGTGCTTTATTTCATATTTACCTATTTTCAAAATTAGCCCTTTATTTTATTACTATCTTAGCGAAACTTTTTTTACCTTTTTGTAAAATATATTCACCTTTTTCTAAATTTAATTTATCATCGTTAATTTTTTCTTGATTAACAGAAACTGCATTTGCTTTAATATCTCTTCTTGCTTGTGAAGTTGAAGCTACTAACTTTGCATCAACTAGTGCTTGACAAATCCAAGTAGTTTCTTCAAAAACATACTCATCTAATTCAGTTGGTATATCTTTTTTTGCAAATACATTTGAGAATTCTGCCTTAGCAGCTTCTCCAGCTCCCTGACCATGATATCTATTTACTATTTCAATAGCTAAAGCATCTTTTACTTCTTTTGGATGTATAGATTTATCTTCAACCCCTGATTTTAATTCTTCAATTTCTTTTAATGATTTAGAAGATAATAATTCATAATATCTCCACATTAACTCATCAGAAATTGACAAAATTTTACCAAACATATCAAATGCTTCATCTGTAACACCAATATAGTTACCTAGTGATTTAGACATTTTTTGAATTCCATCTAAACCTTCTAAAATTGGCATCATTAATACAGCTTGTTGTTTTCCACAGTTATATGCTTTTTGTAAAGTTCTTCCCATAAGAAGGTTAAACTTTTGATCTGTTCCACCAAGTTCAATATCAGTTTTCATAGCAACTGAATCATAACCTTGTAATAATGGATATATAAATTCACTTACTGCAATTGGAGTATTTGATTCATATCTTTTTGAGAAATCATCTCTTTCTATCATTCTAGCAACCGTTAAATTAGATGCAAGTGAAATTAATCCAGCAGTTCCCAGTTCTTTTAACCATTTTGAATTAAACATAACTTCTGTTTTTGATTCATCTAAAATTTTAAATACTTGCTCTTTATATGATTGTGCATTATCTAATACATCTTGTTCGCTTAAAACTTTTCTTGTTTCACTTTTTCCTGTTGGATCTCCAATAGTTGCTGTGAAATCTCCTATTAAAAATTGTACAATACCACCAAAATTTTGAAATGTAGCTAATTTTTGAATAAGAACAGTATGCCCTAAATGTAAATCTGGAGCTGTTGGATCAAAACCAGCTTTTACATAAAAGTTTTCACCTGTTTCATAATATCTTCTAATTAATTTTTCAATTGCTTCTATATCAATTATTTCAGCTATTCCTCTTTGAATCTCTTTTAATGCGTCTTGAATTTTATTTTCCATTAAATCTATCTAACCTTTGTCCAATTATTTATTATATGCATCTTTTTTTGAAAAGAAATCTATAACTTTAACTTTTCTTTCTATTAATTTTCTTACTTCATCTATATTTGATTTATTCATTTCAAACTCAATATCGCAATACTGTCTATATGAATGTTTTTGTCTACCATAATCAACGGATAAAATATATCCTTCATATTGAGACATATATGTTAATAGTCTTGCAAGTTCACCTTTTGTATTTGGTAAGCTTATAACCATTTTATATTGGTATAAAGTATCTTTTGTCCATTTACAAAAAAGCATTTCTTTTTTATCTTTAATTTTATTATATGCTTTATCACACATCTTATGATGTATTATTGCTTCATTGCCATTTCTAAAGGCAACTATATCATCCGCAAATTTAGGGTGACAACAATGGTCAAATGATACAGAATTTATACTAAAATTAGAATATATTAAGATATTATCAAATTTAAATTCTTTAACTTTACTAGTTAAAATCTTAAATCTTGTTATAATTCCTCTCTCATTTATAATCTTTTTTTCAATTGTTTGTTTTAGATGTTTAAAATAATCTAAAACCTGTGGTATTTTATGCGGAGTATCAATATGATATTTACTTGTTACATCGCCATTGTATCTTGAAAATACAGTATTAATTATATTTAATCCTGACATTTCATCAATCTCTTTTTGTCTATGTGCACAGAAAAATTTAATTTGTTTTTGAGCTCTTGAAGTTTTAACCATATCAACCCAAGAACACCTAGGAATAGGGTGGTCTCCCAATTCAATAGAAACAATATCTGTGTTTTTTAATTCAGTTAATAAAGGTTTTTTAATCTTATTAATATAACAAGAAACTGCACGTTTACCAATATCAGTATGTACAGCAAATGCAAAATCATATGCAGTAGAACCAACTGGTAAATTAAATATTTCACCTTTTGGAGAGTATATGATTATTTCTTCTGAATATAAATTATCTTTTGTTTCTTGATAAAACTCTTCAACATTCTCATTTGAAAATTCTAAAGATTTAAGCCAATTAAGATTTGTTGTATTTTTAGCACCTGATTTATACTTCCAATGCGCTGCAATACCAAATTCTGCTACTTCATCCATCTCAAAAGATCTAATTTGAATTTCATAAATCTTAGAATTACAAAAAACTGTAGTATGTATCGTTTGGTAACCATTTTCTTTAGGAGTAGCAACATAATCTTTAAATCTAGAGATTAAAGGCTTAAACTCTAAATGAATAAAACCAAGAACTTTATAACAATCTATATCTTTATCAACTAATATTCTAATAGCAAAAAGATCAAGTACTTCTTCAATTGAAATACCTTTTCTTTGCATTTTTAAATAAATTGAATAGTGATGTTTAATACGACTATAAATTTTAATCTTATCTAAGTCATAACCATTTTTTTCTAATAATGTTTTTGTTGATGAAATGAAATTATTAAAAGTTAATTGTATTGTATATTGTTGCTCTTTTAAAAAATTGTCAATTTTTTTATACTCTTCAGGGTAAATATATAAAAAGGCTAAATCTTCAAGAGAATTTTTTAAATTAGAAATACCAAGTCTATTTGCAATTGGCACATAAACTACAAGTGTTTCTTCTGCTATTCTTTTTTGCTTATTAAGTGGTAATGCTTTAAGTGTTAGCATATTATGTAATCTATCACATAATTTTACTACTAGAACTCTTACATCATCAATTGATGCAATAAGCATTTTTCTAAAAGTTAGTGCAGAAGAGATTAGTTTTGAATCATTGTTTGTAGTAGAAGGAAGAAATTCATGCTCTCTTATTTCAACAATCTTTGTAAGACCATCAACCATATGAGCAATATCACTTCCCCATCTTTCTTTGATATAATCTAGAGAGTAAGTAGTGTCTTCCACTACATCATGAAGTAGGGCAGTTGCAATAATTGCTTCATCATTTGAAAAATGAGCAGTTATACTTGCAACTAAAATTGGATGAATACAATATGGTTCACCACTTTTTCTATATTGACCTCTGTGGGCCTCAATAATAAAATCAATAAGATCTTTTAATTTTGGAGTGATTGTAGTTTGTTCACTTAACTCTTCAATCGCTCCATCAATTGTATTAATCTTTTGAATTCTTTTTATAAATGGATCCATATTATTTAGACTTAGTAGCTACTATTTATCTACAAACCCTTCGATTTTTAATAATCCACTTGAAATTTCATCAATTGCAATATCAGTATATTTCATTTTTTGTGTATTATGTGCAAGTAATGGCTTAGCACCTTTACTTAATTCATCTGCTCTTTGACCAACTGCAATTGCTAAAATATATCTGTCATTATTTACTTGTTTTAATGCTTTTGAAATTCTTTCTTCTAATCTCATAAATATTCCTTTTATTTTTCTATTTTACTATTGAACATTTACTATAATCACCATTGATGATGTTAAGTAAATTACCTTTTTCATTCATATTTGCAACGACAATTGGTAGTTTATTATCTTTTGCTAATGCAATTGCAGTATCATCCATAACTTTGATATGGTCTTCTAAAGCTTGATCATAAGATATAGTATCATATTTTACTGCATCTTCAAACTTCATTGGATCTTTATTATAAACACCATCAACTTTTGTTGCTTTAATAAGTAAAGCAGCGCCAATTTCAGTTGCTCTTAAAGTTGCAGCTGTATCTGTAGTAAAGTAAGGATTTCCCGTACCTGCTCCAAAAATTACAACTCTACCTTTTTCAAGATGTCTAACAGCTTTTCTTACAATGAATGGTTCTGCTATTTGTTCCATTTTAATTGCTGTTTGTAATCTTGCGCTTAAACCTTTATATTCAAGTGCTTCTTGCATAGCAATACCATTTATAACAGTTCCAATCATTCCCATATAATCGCCACTTGTTCTTTTAATAACTCCATCTGCAGCAGCAGAAACACCTCTAATAATGTTTCCTCCACCAATTACGATACCAACTTGTACACCATTATCAACAAGTTCTTTAATTTCTTCTGCGATATAGTCTAAAATTTGAGTATCAATACCATAACCTTCAGCGCCAGCTAGTGCTTCACCAGAAAATTTTACAAGTACTCTTTTATTCATTATAGGGATCCTTAATAGTTTTGCGATTATATCTTGTTTTTTATTAATATCGCTTTAAGAGTAAAAATATATAATGCTTCTAATAATGTCAAGTAACTTATAAGTTTAACTTAAAGCCCACTCATAAAATGGAATTACATTAATTTTAAAATTCTTATTAGAAATTTTCTCGTTATTAGAAATTGTAATAATATTTAATTCTTCAATTTCATATTCTGTCATTACTTTTATAATTTTCCTTACATTTGCTGCCATTAAAAAGTTATTAAAAAATGGAATTGCTACAATTGCTTGTTTTTTTGATTTTATATAAAAATCAATATTATCAAGATAATATAACTCTTTATATCTATTTACTAGTTCTAAAAAAATCATATTTGAGAATTCATTCTTGAATTTTTTATTATGAGTTAGTGCATTTAAAAATGAATGATTATATGAGTATATTTTTTTTACTGCTTTTTCTTGGTTATATTTTGATAAAAAATAGATTCTATTTTCATTTTCTAATATTTTACAAGTATTATAAAAATTATCTTTTGAAATTTTTATTGATTGTTTTAAAATATTAAAAAGTTGCAAAAGAGATTTTTTTTCATCAATATTTTCAAATAAAATTTTTAATATTTTAAATTCTGTTTCATTTTTACTTTGAATTTTTAAAATTTCTTGTAATTTTTGAATTTTTTTATGTTCTTCAATATTAATTATTTCAGCTAAATTTCCATGTTTTAGAAAGCTATTAAAACTTTGAGTGATATTTTGATGTTTATTATCATGTAAAATATACTCTTCAAAATCTAAAGCTTTTATAGAAATATTTTTAAAACCCCTTATTTTTTTATCAATTGATGTACTAATTATTATATTTTCACAAGAAGGGATTTCAAAATCAAATAAGAAATTTTCTAAGACAAGAACTGTGATTTTATTTGTTTTTAAAAACTCAGCTAAGTTTTTTTCTATACTCTCTTTTTCATTTCTAGGATCTGAAAAATCAATATATAAATAATCACTTGTTTTAAAGTTTGATAAAAAGTCATATATTAAATAACTTTTACCAGTTTTAGGAGCACCTTTTATTATAGTTTTTGGGTGAGTTATTTTAGTTTTTCTTTCAATGAAATTAACTTTTGAAAAGTTAATTTCATAACAAGCTTCAAGAATTCTCATTATTTATTTTTAATTAAAACTATCGCTTCTTTAATTGCATTTATATAACTTTTAGTATTAAGTTTTTCATTTTTGTATGCAATATTAAATGCTGTTCCATGATCAACTGAAGTTCTAATAATTGGTAAATTAAGACTTACGTTAATACTTTGATCAAAATATAGAGCTTTTAGAGGTGCTAATCCTTGGTCATGATACATTGCTACAAAATACTGATAGTTTTTTCTTGACATTGGAGAAAATGCTGTATCTGGAACTAAAGGCCCTTTAAAAACTTTTTTTTCTAAAATAGTATTTGCATTTTTAATTGCTTTAAATATTTCAACCTCTTCATTACCTAAAACACCATTATCACTTGCATGAGGATTTAATCCTAATACAGCAATATTATCTGATTTTACATTATGATAGAAATCTATAAGAAACTTTGTTAAATCTTCTTCATTGATTTTTTTTGCAACTTTTCTTAATGGAATATGCTCTGTAAATAAACCAACAAACATCTTTTTACAACCTAACATCATAATTGCATTTTGTCCTAAGTAATCTCTTAAAACCTCAGTATGACCTTTGTATTTTATATCAGCTTTATTCCATGACTCTTTATTAATAGGTAAGGTACAAATTGCATCAACTTTATTTTTATCAGCTAGTGTAATAGCATCAAAAAAAGAGTCATAAGAGTATTTTCCAGATTTTTTTGAAACAACACCAGGTTTAATCTCAAACTCTCCACTTGTTTCAAATAACTTAAAATTATTAGGAATTTTTAGATTTAATTCTTTACTTGCTAACTTAAGCATTTTATTATTAATACAATAAACAGGCTTACAAATTTCAGATATCTTTTCATGTGATTTAATTGCTATTTCTATTCCAATTCCATTTAAATCACCAATACTAATTGCAATTTTTGGTTTCATATTAAGCCTTTTTTATTAAATTTTGCATATCATTTATTGCAGTATGTAAACCTGTAAAAACTGATCTTGCTATAATACTTTGCCCAATATTTAACTCACTAATACCTTCAATATTAGAAATTAATGTAACATTTTGATAATTAAGTCCATGACCAGCTGCAACTTTTAAATCATTTTTTATAGCATGTTTAGTTGCTTTCTTAATCTCTTTAATAGAAGTTTGAAGTCTTTTTTTTAATTCTGTTTTTGGAAGTTCTAAATCTTTAATAGTATGATGAGTATTAGCTAAACCTGAGTTTAACATTGCATAAATATTTGCAAATGTACCTGTATGTATTTCAATCCATTCAACATTTAATTTTGATGATAATTCAATAACCTCTTTATTTGGATCGATAAAAAGCGATACTTCAATTTCATGTTTATGTAGTTTTTTAATAACTTTTTGAATTTTTTCATAATTAGATTTTATATCTAATCCACCTTCTGTTGTTACTTCTTCTCTATTTTCAGGAACTAATGTAATACGAGCTGGTTTTAATTTACAAGCAATATCAATAATATCTTCATTTATTGAACACTCTAAATTTACAGGAAGTGCTGATTGATTTATAATAACTTTCGCATCGTTATCATGTATATGACGTCTATCTTCTCTTAGATGAATAGTAATTTGATCTGCACCTGCAAGCTTACAAATAGGTACAGCATCTAAAGGATTAGGGTCGTTGATTTTTCTAGCTTCTCTTAATACTGCAATATGATCTATGTTTACACCAAGTAACATTTATATCCTTTAATAATGGCTTTTATTTTATGATGAAATAATAGCCAATATTAAATAAAGAAGAGAAATTTTGTTTAATTTTTAAGATAAGTCTTTAAGTGTTGCGATATTTGCAGCAAGTTTATTATGAACTTCTAAATATTCATCATCAGGATTAGAGTCAGCAACAACACCAGCTCCTGCTTGAAATATAACAGTATCTTCTGTAAGCATTGTAGTTCTAATTGTAATTGCAGAATCCATATTACCATCAAATCCAAAATAAGCAATACTTCCAGAATAAAAGTTTCTTTTTATACCTTCAAATTGTGCGATTAATTCCATCGCTCTAATTTTTGGAGCACCTGTCATAGTTCCTGCTGTAAATGTTGCTGCAAATAAATCAAACATATCATATTTATCATCTATAATAGCCTCAACATCAGAAACAATATGCATAACATGAGAGTATCTTTCTATTCTCATTAAATCAGTAACTTTAACAGTTCCTGCACGAGCTACTCTTCCCACATCATTTCTACCAAGGTCAACAAGCATTAAATGCTCAGCTCTTTCTTTTACATCATTTCTTAGTTCATTTTCCATTGCTAAATCTTTATCAATAGTTGAACCTCTTTTTCTAGTACCAGCAATAGGTCTTAGTAAAAGATGACCATCTACTAACTTAACCATTACTTCAGGTGAACTTCCAGCAATAGAGAATTTTTCAAACTCTAATAAAAAAAGATATGGACTAGGATTTTTTGATCTTAAGGCTCTATAAAAACTTAAGTGATCAACTTTTGCTTTTTGAATAAATCTATTAGACATTAAAATCTGGAAAACATCTCCTGATTTTATCATCTCTTTAGATTTTGCAACCATTTCAAAGAACTGTTCTTTTGAAAAGTTAAACTTACCTTCATCTATAATTGTAGCTTTTTTAGGAGCTTCATATTTATATGGAGTATATAAACAATTTTCAATTTTTACTAATTCATCTTCTAATGAATCAACTGACGTTAACATAACAAGTTTAGAAGTTTTATGTGAAAATCCTAAAATAATATTAGGTCTAATTAAATCTAAATCTGGAATATTAAGTTGGTCAACTAAATCATTCATAGAACCTTTTAATTTTGGTTCAAACTCTTTTCCAATATCATAACCAATATTTCCAATAAAACCATCAACTAAACCAATACCTAATTGAGCTGCTTTTTGTTTATAAAGTTCTTTATCAAAGTTTTTATAATAGTTTTTAAGAAATCTTAATGGATTAGAATCAACAGTAGAAACTACTCCTTCTTCATTTTTATAAAAGCAAGTATTGTTTTCATACCAAACTCTTTCTCTTGCACCAATTACAATAAAAGAGTAGTTTCCATCACTTGAGTTAATAGTACTTTCAAAAAGAAAAGTTACTTCATCTTTATATAATGTTTTAATCTTTTCGTAAATTGAAACTGGTGTAAACTGGTCTAAAAAAAGTTCTTTGCTATAAAAATTCATTGAAATAATCTACTTTTAAAATTTAAGAACATAAGCACTTGATAAGTTAAGCTTTTTCTTAATATCGTTTATATTTTCACTAGCACTTGCTTTTGAAGAATATGGACCAATTAAAACTTTATTGAAGATTTTCCCTTTTACTTCTACTTGATGAATTTTATATTTTAAATTAGCATCTCTAATCTTA
>NZ_JBGUES010000060.1:0-11912 GCF_041821165.1 Poseidonibacter sp.
TCTCTAGGGCAGGTTAACTATATATTACTCACCCGTGCGCCACTTAGCTGACAGTATTAGCAAGCTAATACCCGTTCTCGTTCGACTTGCATGTGTTAAGCACGCCGCCAGCGTTCACTCTGAGCCAGGATCAAACTCTCCATAAAATGAATTATTTGAAACTGACAATTTTTGTATTAAATTACAAAATTATCACTCAAGTAAAAATAGACAAGAATTTTGACTTCTTGTTATTTGTGCTTTTAATATCTTATTTTACATCCCATATTAAGGATTAGAGTTTTATATTCAGTTTATAAAAATTACTTTCACAAACTTATGTTTTTAAAGATCTCAAACTCTCTCCATCTCATTTGATGTCGTTCGTCTGTTTTTGGACGGGAATTATAGGGAATTACTTTAACTTTGTCAAGGGGTTTTTCTTATTGTTCGCTTAAATTTTGGAATTTGTAGGATTTTTGTCTTTTTGTTAGGATATTGTTAATTATTTAGTATATTTAATCTTATACACAATAGAAATGTTAGTTAATTACGTAACCAACACCTCTTACATTTTTTATTAGTTCAGTATCTATTTTTTTTCTTATATCTCTTACATGAGATGAAATTGTATGAAAGTCTTTCATCTCATCTTCATATATATAATCTGATATAGTTGAAAATGAAATTACTTTGCCTCTGTTTTTTATTAGAATATACAATATCTCATTTTGCTTTTTTGAAAGTACAATAGGTTCTTTATTTTTAAAAACTTGTTTTATATTTAAATCATATGTATATGAATCTTTTAAATCAATAATATTTGAAAAATGAAATTGTTTTACTATTGAATCTATTCTTAATTCTAATTCTATTAATTCAAATGGTTTTTTTAAATAATCACTACATCCTAAAGTATAAGCTTTTTTTACATCTTCAATATCAACCTTTGCACTTATAATTATCAAAGGCACATCAATATTCTTATTTCTTATAAACTCTAATATTTCTAAACCATCAATATTTGGTACATTTATATCAAATATAAAAAAGTCATATTCATATAAATTACAATTATCTAATAATTCTAAGCCATCATCAAAACTTGTAACTTCATGACCTTTTAGTGTAAAGTATTTACTAATATGTTGATTTAATGAATATTCATCTTCTAATAATAGTATTTTCATTTTACTTCTTTATATAAAAATTTAAATTTTGTAATATTGTTTACAGAAGTTACATCAATTTTAATTGCATTTTTCTCACAAACTAATGCAACTATTTCAAGCCCTATTCCTAAACCAAAATGCTCACAACTTTCTTGATAAAGTTTTTTAAATATTTTATCTGGGTCATCTAATATTCTACCTCTATTAGATATAGAAAAAGATATTGTGCCTTTTTCTTCTTCTTTGATTTTAACTTTTATCCTTGTATTTTTATATGAATATTTAATTGCATTTGATAATACATTAAGAAGTATTCTTTTTAATTCTATATCATTTATAAATATCATTGGATTATCTATTAAACATTCTAAATCAAAATCAATCTCTTTATTTATTGCTATTGGTTTTAAATAGTTTAATTCATGTTCTATAAATGGTTTTAACTCTATCCAATTGGCATCAAAGGGTGCTACTTCTTTTTTTATTGAATAATATATATCATCAGAAAAAATATTTAGCAATCTTGCTGCTGATTTTATACTTTTTAAATAGTCTGTATTTCCATACTCTAATGTTTGCATTTCTAAACTTGTTGATATAACACTTAAAGGGGTATATATTTCATGAAATGACTTTTCTACTAAATCATTTAATGAATTAATAATCATACTTGTTTGTAAATGAGTTTTTACTCTAATTATTACTTCTTTATCATGAAATGGTTTTGGAATATAATCAATTCCCCCTGCTTCATAAGCTTTAATTTTATCTGTTGAACTATTTAGTGCTGATAAAAATATTATTGGAATATCTTTTGTCTGTATATCTTGTTTTAAAAGTTTACAAGTTTCATATCCATCAATATCTGGCATTAAAATATCTAAAAGTATTAAATCTGGTTTTATCTCTTTTGCTATACCTATTGCCTTATTTCCATTTTTTGATAAAAAAACATCATAATTTTCTTTTTCTAAAATATTCTTTAATATATTTAAGTTTTCAACAGTATCATCAACTACTAAAATCTTTTTTTTATAAACTTTCATTTTAAACCTTTTTTAACAGAGTTTGAATTTTATCAAAATCGTATTGTTCTAAATAATTAATCAATATTTCTTTAGTATTATCATCTTGTATATTATTTATTAAACTACTACATGACTTATAATTACCTAAATTACTCTCTTTTATTAGTTTTATTTTTAAATCTTCACTTATTACCAACTCTTGCGTAGGTGTTTGTTCTGTGATTTGTTTATAATTAAACTTTTGTTTACTAAATATTATTAAGGATTGATCAATATCTTTAAAACTATATGGTTCTATAATATATGTAGTTGAGATTTTATTTAACTTTTGTAAATCTGAACTCATAACTGATGAAGTTAGAGTAATAATAGGAGTAGTTTTATTTGCTTTTTTATATATTTGCCAAAAAGACAATTCATCTTTGTTTAGTTTATTTGAATCTAAAAATACCATATTATAAGGTTTTGAATTAATTTGTTTTTTTGCTTCTTCAATATTGTCTATATGTTTAAAGTTTATATTTCTTGTATTAAAATATGTTGTTAAAATTGATATTTCATCTTCATTTTTTGCATATACTAAAATAGTAAAATCTTTTGTTTTTTGGATTGAGTCTATTTCTTGCATTTGTAGAATATCATTTTTTGTACTCTCAAAATCAATACATTTTTCTATATTTTGTAATTCAAATGAAAAAGTACTACCTTTATTTACTTTTGAATTTATTATTAAAGTACTTCCTAAAAGAGTTAAATTTTTTAGTACAATTCCTAAACCTAAACCATATCCTTCTATTTTGGAACTATTTTTGCCTCTTGTATAATCTTTAGTAATTTCACTAATCATTTCAGATTCTATTCCAATACCTGTATCTATTATTTCAAAAAGGATATTTTGATTTACTAATTTGCACTTTATATCTATGCTTCCATGTTCTGTAAATTTTAGTGCATTTCCTACTAGATTTAGAAGAATATAAAATAGTTTATTTTTATCTGTTTTTATAATAAAGTCATCACTAAGTTCTATATCTAGGTTTAGCCTTATGCCTTTTTCTTGAGTGATTGTATTAAAAATAGAGTAAATGTTTTTTAATAGTTCGTTTAGATTAAATTCATATAATACAACTTTATCATCACCGTTATTTGTACTTATATTTATAATATTATTTATTAAATCAATCATACTTGAACTTGCATCAATAATTCGTTTTACACTTTTTTTCTGATTTGTATTTAATGTATTATCATTATCTAATATTTGAGCATTTCCATAAATTGCATTTAATAATGTTCTTACATCGTGAGAAATATTTGAAATAAATAAATCTCTTGATTTATCAAGATTTTTATTTTTATTCTCTTCTATAATTGATATTAATTCTGATTTTGTTAGTTTTGAATAGTCCATGCCTAGATAATAACAAAATTTAGATTCATTTTAATTAATAAAAATCTTATCAATACTATGATTTTGAAAACTTTTTGTATCTATTAAATTATTAACAGAAGTAATTTTATCTTTTATATTTAAATTACATGAAACAAATCTATTATTATAAATAATAGAATCAAGAATCTGTGTATTTTCATCAATATATACATCATTTTGTATTATTAAATTTGGGCCTAAAACACAGTTTTTAGATATTTTTACATTATCTAATATAATTATTGGTTTTATTAAAATACAGCTTTTATCAATTTGTACATTTTTACCAATTATTATGCCATCATCACTACTATATCCTAAGGTATAATCTATTTCTTCTACTGAACTTAAAATACTATTTGAAATAAAAATATAGTCTTTTAAACTTTGTAATGATTTTATTTTTAGTAGCTTTTTTTCTACTATTGTTGCTTCTTTTGATTCTTTATTTGTATAAATTAGTTCAAAAGTTCTATCTTTTATTTTAAAATTTTCTTTTTCATTTATTAGAATATTTTTAATATCACTAAAAGAATCCAAAAGAAAACCTATATTTTTAATAAATATCATATCACTATTTTCAATACTATTTATATTCTCTTCATTTATAAATTTTATTTTGGGTGCAAAAACATCACTAAAATAGTACTCATTTATATAAGTTTTTAATTGAGAATCTACAATATAAATCTCTTGCACATTTAACTCATTTAATAAGTCAAAATAGTATGAAAACAGTTCTTTCCCACATATTTTAAGTTCTAATAAGTTTTTACTTAATAATTCGAACTCTTTATTATGAGATAATTTCGTCTGTATTTGAATCATGGCTTTCATTTGAATTCTCCATATTTTCTATGCTTTGTATTGCTTGTTCTTCATTTGAGTATATATCTAATATTGAACTAACTCTTGTAATTTCAAAAATAAGTTTTGCTTGATCAACTAAATGTTGAATTTTTGCATCACCGTTTTTTTCTCTAAGTTTTTTAAGACAATACACAATATATCCAAGACCTGATGAATCAATCATTGTTACATTTTTAAAATCAAAAATAAAATATTTTGAATTCTCTTTATATTGATTAAATTCATTTTTTAGATTTTCTACACTTTCAACCATTAACTCGCCACTTAATCGTACAATTACGATATTGTTTTTGTTTTCATAATTTACATTAAACATATCTTTCTCCTTATGTTTTTTTAATTATAAACTTATGTATTGCAGAAAAAATGCAATTTAATAAGAACCTTTTTGAAATAAAACAGCTGGTATAGTTTTTAAAAGTAAAACTATATCTTTATAGATTGATTGATTTTTGATATATTCTTTATCCATTTTTACTTGTTCTTTAAACGGAATTTTACTTCTTCCTGATACTTGCCAAATACATGTGATTCCTGGTTTTACATCTAATCTTTTTTTATCATCCATATTGTATTGTTTAACCTCATCTATTACAGGTGGTCTTGGCCCTACTAAACTCATTTCCCCTTTTAGAACATTTAGCAACTGTGGTAACTCATCAATACTTGTTTTTCTAATAAACTTACCAACTTTTGTGATTCTTGGGTCATCTTTCATTTTAAACAATACACCATCACTTGATTGGTTTTGTTGCATTAACTTTTCTTTTAACTCTTCTGCATCTACTACCATTGATCTAAATTTATACATATTAAATAGCGTGCCATTTATCCCAACTCTTTTTTGAATAAAGAATATATTTCCTTTACTTGTAAGTTTTATTATAAGCATTACTATTAATAATAATGGCGATAGTAGGATTAATAAAATAAAAGAAGCCACAATATCTATAACTCTTTTTGTAAGTGTTCTTAAGACAAATTTTAAATGCCATAATAATTTTTCTATTTTATATTTTTTAGGTGTTTCGTAATTATTTAGATAAACATTTATTAAACTATTTTTTTCTTCATTTTTTTTATATTTGTAAACTCTATATAAAAACAGTGGATTTCCTAAAATATATCTTTTCCACATTCTTTTTGGTTCTTGAAGCATTCTGTAAATCCATTCAAAACCTAGTTCTCTTAGATAAATTGGAGCTCTTTTAATATTTGTAGAATAAAAATCAAATAAGCCACCTACTCCTAATGTCACTTTTGCATTTATTTTATCTTTATATTTTTCTATAAATATCTCTTGATATGGTGCACCCATTGCTACAAATAAAATATCTGTTTTTAAAGAATTGATTTTATTTATTACTTTTATTTCAGATTCTTTATCATTTAAAAAGCCATTATTTGTACCAACAATTTTGATATTTTTATATTTAGATTCTAATTGCTCTTTCATTTTTTGTGCAACACCCTCTTTTGCTCCTAATAAAAATATTTTGTACTCTTTTTCTAAAGATAAATTACAAATAAAAGGTAATAAATCTGTACCATTTAGATTTTGCATTAGTGGTGTTTGTAAAATATTACAAGCCATATTTACTCCACTTCCATCAGCTAAGACAGTATCTGCATTTTTTAGTATCTCTTTATATTGTTTATTTTCAAATGTTTTATTTAAACAATCTGCATTTATAAAATAAAATCTTCTTTTTGTATTTGTACTTATACTTGTTTGAATAAGTTCTAAGATATCTTGAATTTTTAAATTATCAAAATAGACATCAAATATTTTTACTTTTTTTATATACTTTTTATTACTAGTAAAATAAAGCAATGAAATTAAACTTTTTAAAAATATTTTTATATCATTTACTAAACATCTATTTTCTATATACTCTTTATTACAAGAACTAATCGTAGTATCTAGCATTTTAGAGTTTTTTCTAATAAACCATAAGCTAAAAATTCCTGGTTTATGATTTACTTTATATTTTATATTTGATTTATATTCAACCAAAGCAACCCCAATAAAAGAGATTTCTGATAATAAAACATGATAAAAAAGTGCTATGTTCTTTATAAAACCATCACAGTTAAAAAGATTTAGCTCTATTGTTTTATCTTCATTTAGAAAATATGTTTTTTTTATAAATATGTTTTTTTTGTAAAATACTTTTCTAAATATAAAAAATATTAATAAAAAAGCAACAACTAATATCATAATCAATGATATAACTATTTCAAGTACTCTTTTTGATAAGAAGTAAAATCTATCTTGCTCTGTATAGTTCAATGATTTTGTTTGCATGATAACTCCAATCATATTTTTTTATTTCGTTTAATCCATTTTCTACCATTTGTACTTGCATTTTTTCATCATTTAAAACTTCTAAAATGCTCTCTTTTATACTAAGATGATTATATTCATCAAAAAATTTTGAAACATTTTTTCCTATTTCTAAAAGTGATGAATTTGATGCACATAAGGTAGGTATTTTCATGGTCATTGCTTCAATTAAAGGTATTCCAAATCCTTCATAAAAAGAAGGAAATACAAAAAGTTTCGCATTTGAAAAAATCACTGGTAATTCTTTGTTTTCTAAAAACCCTAAAACTTTTATAGATTTTTTATCTTTTGAGTTATTTATATAATCAAACACAACAGATGAATTTTCTCTTGCAGTTCCTACTAATACTAAATCATAAGTATCTTTTACATTTTTTGGTAATGCCTCATATGCTTTGATTAGATTTAAGTGGTTTTTCCCTGGATATTCTATTCTTGATACATATAACAAATACTCTTTTTGTAAGTCTAGTTTTTCTTTTATTTTTTTAGAATCTAAAATATTCTCTTTAAATAAATTTGTATCAACACCATTGTAATTAACTGTAATTCTTAAAGGGTCTATTTTAAAATGTTTTTGTAAATCTATTTTTGTATTATTACTAACTGCAATAATTCTTTTTATAGGTTTTAAAAATATTGGAATAATATGTTTTATATAAAACATTCTAAATACATCATATTTACTTTGAACATTAAACTGTGATAAGTCATGAAACGTAGCAATTGTAAATATTGGATAATAAGCCATTAATCTTCTATTTGCTGCAGGTAAAAAGATAAAATCATATTTTTTACCAATAAAAAAAGGAAGTATAAACATATGAAAAAATAGATTTAAAACACTGTATTTTAAGAAGTTTGGAAAAGCAATAAAATGGATATTTTCATGTTTTCTTGTAAAGTTGTTTATATCTTTTTTTAATATTGCAACATAAACTTTATGCTTACTTGCTAATGAATATAAGGTATTTTCTATATAGTTTGAGATTCCAGATTTTCCATCATCAAAAGCTAAGGCACTTGCAAATATTTTTTTCATAATAAACTCCTATTGTTTTTCTTTATAATAAGAAGTTTAAATGCAAAAATATTGCAAATTTAATTTATATGTTTTAAAATCTCATTTGTTGAAGTTTTTGTATTAAGAAGTTGGTATTTTATATTCTCTTGCTTTAGCATGGCTAGTATTTTTTCATCAAGGTTTATTGCTTGTTCTAAACTCTCTTTTCGTCCATAATCTTGATATTGTATATCAGCTCTTTGTAAAAAGTAGTTCATATTTTCATACTTATTAAAAACATCTACTAACATAGATTTAAATATTTTTTCATCATAAATACTATTGTTTTTATAAAACACATAACCCAATAAAAATGAACCATCACAAATAGCATAATCAACTTGGTCTTTTAATCTTAAAAGCATATGATGTTGTTGCGCAAAAATATATAAGTAATCATCTAAAGTCGTGAAACTTTTTTCATAAGTCAAATCTTTTGCAAACTCACTTACATACTCAACTTTTTTATTCATTTTTTTTAGTTCTGCAAATAGTGAAACCGCTGTTGTTGACTTCCCACTTCCTGGCCCTGCAAAGATATTTATCACTTTCATAATATTCTCCTATTGATAATTTCCATAAGTTGCTTCTAAATTTTTATCTTTTCGTAACTGTGCATTTTTATGCCCTTTATAATAAGCATATTGATAAACAAATCTTCTAATAAAACTTAAACCTAATTCATATATCTCAAAGTTTTTTATATGATATTTTGTATCATTTAAAATTGATGAAAGATAGGATTTTACTAAAGTAACTAAGGTAAAAGTATTATCAAAAATATATACATCTGCTTCGCCTTCTACAAATCTTCTATTATAAATTTGTTTTAGTGTGTAATTATGAGAATGCATAACTAGGCATTTTGATAAATATTTTACGCTAAAGCCTTTGTTTTTTAAGTCATAACCCATTTTTGTATCTTCTGATGCCCATGCCTTTGTATAAAAAGGATTTATTTGCCATATTTCTTTTTTTATTCCTGATAAAGGAAGAGAAAAATACATCCATGATGGATTTTTTGCATCTTTTGGAAAGGCTATTTCATAATCTCTTTTTACCCAAGGTTTCGCTTCGGGTCTTGCTATTTGTCTTGCAAAAACTGCATGAGTATCTTTTTGTTTTAAATTTTGGATTAAAATCTCTAAACAGTTGTTATGTAGCATAACAGTATCTGAGTTTAAAAATACAATAAAAGGTGTATTTGTTTGTTTTATTGCATTGTTTAAAACAATTCCAGGATGATAATCTTCTTTTTTTATTTGTATTAATTCATGTGGATAAAAAGAGATTTTTTCCAATGTATCATCAGTAGAACCAGAATCAACAACTAAAAGTTTAAAATCTTTATAGTTTTGAGAAAACAAAGCTTTTAATGTTTGAGATATAATATCTGCTGAGTTCATTGACCGTAAAATAATCGTTGTTTCAAAAGTTTTCATAATTTAGCCTTTTATTAGTTCGCTCATATGAACTGTTTGTCTTGTTGAAATATATTCTAGTATTCTTTGTACTTGAACAAAACCATCACATAAATACATTGTTATTGGATGAATAATTACATTTGAAACAAGACCTAAATTTTCTCTATATCTTAACTGCTGTAAAACCATATCAGTCCACTCTTTGATATAGTATGATTCTTTTCCAAAATCATCACTCCAGTTATATCTTTTTTGCCATTGCTCTATCCATTGTGGTGTTCTTTCTGCATGAATTAGATGTTCATGATCAGGGATAATATTTATTGGAAAATTATAAATACCACTTTTATGTAAATTTGGTTTATTTGAATCTTTTATTACTCCATCTGAGCATATTTTTATTCCTGCTTCATATAAAATATCTTCTGTATTAGCTCCATGCATATACATATGATTTCGCCAAACTTTTATATCTTTTCCTGTTTTTTCTTTTATGATTTCTATTGTTTTTAAAGTGTCATTTCTTTGAAACCATTTAGGACCATTGTAATTTTTTGTAATTTTATTCCAAACTCTATGAAAAAATTCATGTTCAAAAGCATCATAATTATGTCCACCTACCTCAACCAAAGGATTAAAAACAATTTGTTTTACATCATCCCACTCTTCTTGAAATGATTTACCTGTAATAAAATAGTTCACTTTAATATCATAAATCTCTAAAAACTTTAAAAACATAATTGCAGTTTGCATTTCTGTAATATCACAATGTTGTTGATTACCCGTATTTAAACTCATATGATGTAAATCACCTGTTAAACAAATCATCATAAATCCTTTATAATCCAAAATCTTCTTTTACGAAGTTACTATTTACATACTTTTTCCAATAGTTTAAATATGAAATTTTATATGCATCTTTGTTTTTAATATCTAGTTTGAAAAAATCTTTTAGTATTAAATCAAACACTTCATTTTTGATATCATAAGCAACATAAGGAAATAAAATAGGCATCATTCCTTTTATTCCTAGCATTTTGTATTTGATATTTTCCAGAAAACTCATTGATGAGATATTTGGAACTTTTTTTGTTAAAAAATATATCTTTTTTAAAACACTTTTAAACGTATTGTTAGTTGATAAACTCTCTTGAACTGCTTTGTTTATATATGATGGTGAACTTAATTGCACTTGATTTAAAGCTAATTCTTCACATTTTGAGTGAATATTTGAAAGCTCGTTTTTTAAAAAAGCTTGATACTCTTTAAAATCATAATTCATATATTTTTCATAGTTTGGCTCAAATCTAAAATTTATAGCTTCATCATAAATTGACTTTACTTTTTGGCTAATATTTTTTTGATTTTTCATTCTATTTTGTTTTTCAACATAACTATAATCATAATCCCCAAGATAAAAAAGTAAAGCATCTCCATAACCAATAATTGCTTTTATCCAATGTTTGATTATGATTTTTTTATCTTTTTCATCAAGTATCTCTTTTTTGAGCATTAAATCATTTATTACAAGAAGTGTTCCTCTATTTACTATTAGATTTCTTACATCCCATGATGGAATATTTTCTATCTCAAAGTTTTTATTTTCTACTAAAGATGAAACATCTCCACAAATTACTTTATGTCCATATTTCATATCATAAGTAATTACCAAAGGTTCACAATTTTTTAATTTTAAAGAATCTATAATTGAAAACTCAACTAAAATTCCTAAAGGAACTGTATGTTTATCAAATATTCTTTTACATTTAAAAGATAAGTATTCTTTCTCTTTTTGTTTTATATTATTTGAAATAATCACAAAATCAAAGTTGTTATGAGGAAATTCTTTTCCATTTACACTTACAACTCCTCCCTCACCTCTTCCATATCCACCTATTAATATTATGGCTTCATATAAATCTTTATTTATTAAAAGTTCAATATCTAAGGCAATATTTTCAAGAACCTGACTTAAGCTTCTTTCAAAAGCAAGACTTCCTTTTATTGTTAATCTTCCAAAATTACGCATAATGAACTCCTAGATATTTTTTAAATGTCTCAACAAGTAAATTTGCATGTGCAAAAGAATCATGTTCATACATCATTGTTTTTAAAACATTAAAACAAAGTCTTTGATGTAGTTTTTTATCTGCTATTAAACCATTTATTTTTTTCTCTAAATCTTTAATATCATTTGGTTGAACCAGTAAACCGTTTACATCATGTGTTAACCATTGAGATATTCCTCCAACATTTGTAGCAATTACAGGAAGACCAACCTTTTGGGCTTCAATTCCCACAAGATTAAATGTTTCAGGAGCGCGACTAGGTACAATTAGACAGTATGCTTTTTTATAATACTCTTCTAATTGATTATGTGTTGCTTGTCCTACAAACTTTACTCTATCTTGGAGTTTTAACTCTTTTGTATAGTGTTTGAAATACTCCTCTTGTTTTCCTGTTCCAACAATCACTAAATCATAATCTTTTGGTATTTTATTCATAGCTTTTAGTAAGGCATCTAAACCTTTTCCATTTATAAGTTGTCCTACAAATAGTAAAGTTTTATTTTCAGTAAAATTTGTAGCTGTGCTATG